>JBEAOJ010000296.1:0-18657 GCA_041164985.1 Verrucomicrobiota bacterium
AACCAGAGGGCGAGATGGGCGATCACGGCGGTCACCACGGCCCCGATCGCGGTCAGGGCGCCGGCCATGCGGCGGTGCGAGGCCAGGCGTTCCATGTGCGGGGCGAGTGAGAAGATCCAAAGGAAGCTGGGGAGAAAGAGGGACCAGAGAGCGGCAAGGCTTCCAAGGGTTGCCGAGAGCAGTGGGGCCAGAATTCCCGGTGACTTGTAAGCGGCCAGAAAGGCGACGATTTGCAGGGCAATCAGGAGCGGCCCCGGCGTCGTCTCGGCAAGCCCCAACCCGTCGAGCATCTCGCCGGGCGTGATCCATCCCCAGTCACCCGAGGCATGAAGCGAGACGTAGGAGAGGGCGGCGTAGGCACCTCCAAAACTCAAAACCGCGACCTTGGCAAAGAAGAGCGCGATCCGCGAAGGGAGCGCATCGGATCCCAGCCAGCACAGTAATCCGGCAACCGGAAGCGCCCAGAGGGCTGTCGTGGCAAGGGCAAGCCGGCATGAGCCGCTCCAACCCGCTTCCGCCACCGCGTGACGCGGGGGCGCAGGTTCCCCTTTCTTCGAGAGCAGGAGGGCACCGGCCAGACCGAAGCCGATCACAACGGCGGGATAGGAGGCATGAAGCAGAAAGAGGGCGAACGCGGCCAAAGCCATGATTGCGAGCGGAAGAGTCGTCACGGTCCGGCGGGCAATCCGCAAGAGCGCGGAAACCACGATCGCCACCACGGCCGGCTTGAGACCATCGAAGAACCCATGCAGCAGCGGCCAGTCACGCCCCAGCACATAGAGAACGCCAAGCCCCCAGAGCAGAAGTGCGGCTGGCAGAACGAAGAGAGTCCCGGCAACGACCCCTCCCCTGATCCCGTGGAGACGCCAGCCGATCCAGGTTGCAAGTTGCTGGGCCTCGGGCCCGGGCAGAAGCATGCAGAACTGAAGCGCACGGACAAACTCGGTATCACCGATCCACTTCCGCCGCTCCACCACCTCGCGATGCAGGATTGCGATCTGACCGGAAGGTCCGCCGAAACCGATGCAGCCGATCTTCAGCCAGAGGCGCACGACTTCTGCAAAACCCGGCGGCTTTGTCTCCGGGGAATTCATCGGGGTGATCAGCCGAAGAGCGGGAGTTCCGCCGTCGAATCGGGTGCCATGGCGGACTTCCGGCGGGTTCCGGCGAGTGTCGGGCGCCCCTCGGCGTTGAGTTCGGCCTTTTCCAGATTGGTCAGGATCTCGCGAGCCCGCTCGACGACCGATGCGGGCAATCCGGCCAGACGCGCAACCTGGATGCCGTAGCTCCGGTCGGCCGCACCCTCGACGATCTTCCGAAGGAAGACGATGCGGTCATTCTGCTCGCGCACCGCCACGTTCAGATTCCTCACCCCCGCCCGGGTCCGCGCCAGATCAGGGAGCTCGTGGTAATGGGTGGCGAAGAAGGCGCGGCATCCCGTCACGTCGTGGAGATACTCGGCGACGCTCCAGGCAATCGAGAGGCCGTCAAAGGTGGCCGTGCCACGACCGATCTCGTCGAGCAGCACCAGGCTGCGGGCGGTGGCGTTGTGGAGGATGTTCGCCGTCTCGTTCATCTCGACCATGAAGGTCGAGTGCCCCTTGGCGAGATCGTCGCTGGCCCCGACACGCGTGAAGATCCGGTCGCTCACCCCGATGCGGGCGGAGGCGGCGGGGATCCAGCTTCCGGTCTGGGCCATGACGGTCAGGAGCCCCACCTGGCGGAGGTAGGTCGATTTTCCCGCCATGTTCGGCCCGGTGATGATTCCCATGCGGTGCTTGCCGGCATCCAGATCGGTGTCGTTCGGCACGAAGGCCTCGCCTCCCGCACGCTGTTCAAGGACGGGATGCCGCCCGTCGCGGATCTCCAGCACCGTGGAATCATCGACGACGGGACGCGTGTAGCCGAAGAGGCGCGCCGTCTCCGCCAGCGAGCAAAGGGCATCGAGCGCCCCGGCGGCGGAAGCGGTCTCCTGCAGCGGAAGCACCTGCTCCAGAACCGCGGCACGCAACCGCTGGAAGATCTCGATTTCAAGCGCCCTCGCACGCTCCTCGGAGCCGAGGATTTTTCCCTCCATCTCCTTGAGTTCGGGCGTGATGAAGCGCTCACCCCCGGCGGTCGTCTGCTTGCGGGTGTAGTCGTCGGGAACGCTGCCTAGGTTCGCGGAGGTCACCTCGATGAAATAACCGAAGACGGCATTGAAGCGGACCTTGAGCGACTTGATGCCGGTGCGCTGGATCTCCTTCTCCTGCAGGGCGGCGATCCAGGCCTTCCCCTCCGTCGACGCGTTGCGAAGCTCATCGAGCGAGGCATCAAATCCCGCGCGGATCATCCCTCCCTCGCGGATGGTGGGGGGAGGCTCCTCCACCAGCGCGGAGGCAAGCAGGGCGGTGATCTCGGTCAGAGGATGCAGCTTCTCCGCCAGCACCGCCAGAAGCCCGCCGCCGCATTGTCCCGCGGTTTCGCGGATGGAAGGGACTGCGCCGAGCGAGGCGGCCAGCACGGCAAGGTCGCGAGCGTTGCCGGAATTCTGGCTGAGACGGGAGACGGAGCGCTCGATGTCACGGATACCACCCAGGCGGTCGCGCAGATCACCGAGCTTGAGAGGGGAGGAAATGAACATCCCGATCGCATCCTGACGGGCCATGATGGCGGCGGTATCGATCAGGGCATGAAGGATCCAGTCGCGCAGGGTGCGTGCCCCCATCGGGGTGACCGTCCGGTCAAGTGTGCCGAGCAGCGTCATGCCGCGACCGGCGCGCGAGGCCACCAACTCCAGATGCCCTTGGGTCGATGCGTCGAGGAGGAGGTGATCGGCCTGCCGGTAGGCCTTGAGCGATCGAAGATGGGAAGCGTCCCGGCGAAGCGTTCTGGTGAGGTAATGCAGGAGAGCCCCGGCCGCGGCGACGGCCACCGGAAGGTCGGTGACCCCGAATCCGTCAAGCGAGTGAACCTTGAAATGGGAGAGGAGAAGCTCCGGGGCCGCCATCGGGTCGAAGAGGTAGGGTTCGACCTCCTCGGGAGCAGGGAAACCGAGGGGGAGATCACGGAGCAACTCCTTACTCCCCTCGGGAACGAGGATCTCGGCAGGGGCCGCGCGGACCACCTCGTCGAGCAGGGCATCGGCCGATGCGAGCTCGGTCACGCGGAACTCGCCCGTGCTCAGATCGGCGCAGGCGAACCCGTAGACACCCCCCTCCTTGGCCGGAGGGAGGATGGCGGCCGTGAAGTTGTGGCTCTTCTCCTCCAGACCCGCATCCTCCAGGGTCCCCGGACTCAGGATCCGGGTGATCTCGCGGCGGACCAGCTTGCCTGTCTGGACCTCCCCTACCTGCTCGCAGAGCGCGACGCGCCGCCCGGCGGCTAGAAGCTTCTCCATGTAGCCGCGCGCCGCATGGTAGGGGACTCCGCACATCGGGATCTCACCGCGCTTGGTCAGGGCGACGTTCAGGATCGCCGAGGCCTCCTTGGCGTCGTCGAAGAACATCTCGTAGAAATCACCGAGCCGGAAGAGCAGGAAGGTCCCCGGCGGCAGGTCACGCCGAAGGGCGTGATACTGCTTCATCATGGGCGTTCCCTCGGAGGACATGGGGTAAGGAAAAAGGATGAAGGATGAATTATGAAGGATGAAAAAGCCGATTATGACACCGGGGTCGCGATCATGATCCCGAAGCGGTTGCGAGCCCGGTTTCCATCCCTAAACCCTATAACCGATCACCCATCCCCTATTTTCCGTTGAGGAATGCGGTAAGGGGGCTGGTCGGCACGGCCTGTTCGGCACGCATCGGGAGTCCCGCGGCGACGGCTTCGGAGGCCGCCTCGACCGCCATGCGAAAGGCGCGGGCCATGCGGACCGGATCGCCTGCCACGGCGATGGCGGTGTTCACGAGCACCGCGTCGGCTCCGAGCTCGATCGCCTCGGCGGCATGGCTGGGGGCACCGATCCCGGCGTCGACGATGACCGGAACGGTCGCCTGCTCGATGATGATGGCGATCTGGGAGCGCGTCTCGATGCCGCGATTGCTCCCGATCGGGGAACCGAGCGGCATCACGGTCGCGGCCCCGGCCTCCTGCAGGCGCTTTGCCAGCACGGGGTCGGCATTGATGTAGGGAAGGACGGTGAATCCCTCGGCCACGAGCAATTCGGTCGCCTTCAGCGTCTCGATCGGGTCGGGGAGCAGGTATCGCGGGTCGGGATGAATCTCGAGCTTCACCCACTTGGGCAGACCGGCGGCGGCCGCAAGGCGGGCCAGACGGACGGCCTCCTCCGCGGTGTTGGCACCGCTGGTGTTGGGAAGCAGGAGGTAACGGTCGGGATCGATGAACTCGAGGATGTTGGCAAAGGGATCCCTCCCGCCGCTCAGGTCGGCACGCCGCAGGGCGACGGTGACGATCTGGGTGCCGCTCTCCGAGAGAGCATCGCGCATCACCTCCCCCGAGGAAAATTTCCCCGTGCCAAGGAAGAGGCGGGAGGAAAATTCACGACCGGCAATGATCAGGGGCGTGGCGGCGGACATCCGGAGATGCTATCGGCGAAAGGCCACCCCCTGCAAGAAACGGAACCTTGAATGAGACGGGTAAGTTACGGAGTGTGCCGACCCGTGCGTTGCCAAAATCGGGCTTTTGGTCAAAATCCCCTCCATGACCGATACCACGACTTCCCTGCCCCCGATCCTCCCCACCGAGGGACGCCATGTCCTTCATCTCTACTACCGGGTCGAGCAAGACGCATGGCAGTATCTGGATGCCGGGGAGAAGAGGAAGCGTCGTGACGGGTTGGCACGGCTGGTCCGTGAGATCCAGGGGATTCCCGATACCCAACTTCTCCCCTTCAGCGCGGTGAGCCCCAAGGCCGACCTGGGCTTCATGCTCGTGACGCCCGACCTGCAGGTGGCCGACCGCTGTGCCAAGCTCCTAGGCGAGGGACTCGGCGCCGGGATGCTCACCCCGACCTTTTCCTGGCTCTCGATGACCGAGCGCAGCGAATACACCATGACGGAACCGGAATACACCGACACCCTGAGGGAGGAGGGTATCGGACCTGCGCATCCGGAATTCGCCGGGAAGATGGCTGAGTTCCACGCCCGGATGGAGAAGTACATGCGTTATCGGATCGAGCCGGAACTTCCCTCCGCCGCCGAGTGGCCTGTTCTCTGCTTCTACCCGATGTCGAAGCGCCGCAACCCCGGGCAGAACTGGTATGCCCTCTCCTTCGAGGATCGCAAGCGCCTCATGGCCGGACATGCCAGGATCGGGCGCACCTACTCGGGTCGCGTCCTCCAGCTCATCACCGGATCCACGGGTCTCGATGACATGGAGTGGGGGGTGAGCCTCTTCGCCAAGACCACCAGCGAGATCAAGGCGATCGTCTACGAGATGCGCTTCGACGAGGTGAGCTCGCAGTATGCGGAGTTCGGCGAGTTCTTCATCGGCATCAGGATGGATATCCCGGATCTCTGCAACCGGCTCAATCTGTGATCTCGCTTGGGTCAGGCCTGGCGCCGGCGGACAAGGAGAGGCTCCTTGAGGAGATCCTGCGTCGCCATTCCCCGCTCCTGATCGCTTATTCGGGCGGCGTCGACAGCACCCTCCTGCTGGCGGTGGCCCACCGCGCGCTGGGCAGGAACGCGACCGGCATCATCGCCGACTCCCCAAGCCTCCCCCGCGCATCCCTTGCCGAGGCCCTTCGCGTGGCGGAAGGAATCGGGGCCTGCGTGGAAGTCGTCGCCACCACGGAACTGGAGGATCCGCGCTACGCGGAGAATCCGATGAACCGCTGCTACTTCTGCAAGGCGGAGCTCTTCGCCCGGATGGATCAGGTGGCCAAGGAACGAAAATTCGCGGCGATCGCCTACGGGGAGAATGCCGATGACCCCGCCCATCTGCGCCCCGGATCAGTGGCTGCGGCCGAATTCTCCGTCATCGCGCCGCTCAAGGAGGCAAGGCTCACCAAGGCAGATGTTCGCGCTCTCTCCCGCAAACTCGGCCTCCCCACTGCCGATGCCCCGGCCCAGCCATGCCTCAGCTCCCGCATTCCGCACGGCACACCCGTGACCCGGGAGGCTCTGGACTTCGTGGAGAGGGGCGAGGCGATCGTGAGGCAGTTCGGATTCAAGGTCTTCCGCGTTCGTTACAGGGCACCGGAAACTGAGGGAGGATCAGGTCGCCCGGGTGCCAGGATTCAGGTTGCCGCCGAGGAAATGAGACGGCTCGAAGCGACCAGACACACCGTCATCGCCGCACTCTCGGCGAGTGGATTCGGAAGGGTCGAGATAGATCCCGACCCGCTGGAAAGATAAGAGGGCTGGGTGGCGCTGTTTTCAGCGCTTCCATAGGCCTAGGCATACCGCCAGGCGTGTTTCAGCGTTTAGAATGATCGGGTTGCCGTGGGCAAAGAGGATGATCCGAGGTTTCAATCCCTTGAGAGCGGCAAGCGATTGAAGCGACTGCTTTTTGTCCTCTCGGTATTTCTCGGGAAGCAGGCGTAATCCCTCCGGTTCCAGATTGATCAGGGCATCCCCTAGGATCAGCGACCCCTCGTGCAGGAAAACCGTCTCGCCGGGTCCGAATCCCGGCAGGGCGATCGACTCCATTCCGGCCACAGGATCGCCTGATCGGAACCGCTGATCGGCGATGATGTCGTCTCCTGCATCCGCGGGGGAGAAGACCGGGATCCCAAAGCGCTTGGCGAGCGACAGGCTCTCACGTTGGTGATTTCCACTGGTCATCACCACGGCTGCGGGAGCGGAGAACGACTCAGCCACCAGATCCTTCAGTGCCTCCTCGGCGAGAGGGATCGGATCGATGAAGATCAATCCCGCCGACGTCACGATCGCCGTCGAGGAGCAGTCACATTTCACCGCAGGTTCATAGCCCTGCCAATGGAACAGGCCGGGTCGAATCGTGGAATACTCGTCAATAGCATTCATGTGAACAGCTGTTTATCGCTGAAAAGGCTTTTGAAAAAGATCGTTTCAAGCGCCGAGGCGGAATTTCAGCGGCAGTGTGAATACTCCAAGATTCCGCAGTTGAAGGTATGGGTTTTCAGACGGCGTTGCCGAACGGTCCGATGCTTGCTGCCAAAACAGGATGCAACGGATGCGAGGCAACGGCCGGACCAGCCAAGGAAGCGCTGATTAAATCGCATAGAGGCCGTTGTGGGAAGCCGTAGCGGATGCGAAGCAACGACCGGGCAAGCAAACCGCGAAGCCAACACAGCCCCCGGCCTGTTATTTCCGCAACCCTATGGGCTGAAGTCATTTGTCGATTTTTGCCTCGCCGTCTCCCGACGGTCTCGTCCTCCGGACTGCTGCGCAGGCTACGACGCGGCTCCCGCCGCTCGTCGTTGTGGCGTTGCTCGCTCGGGCGAGACCGCTGCGGGTATTGACTCGCTCGCTCCCGCTAGGCTCGCCCTGACGGGTTTGCCTGCGGCAAATCTACCCAAGCCGCTCCCGCAGCTACGTGTTGCCCAGCACTCGCGCCTTCAAAAATCAGCAAATGCTCTTCAGCGGCCTTCATGGGATTTAATCAGCGCTTCCCTAAGGGGATAAAAGGGATGCTCCCCAGAGTCGCTACTCCACGCGCCTTTTCATCCTTCATAAATCATTCTTCATCCTTCATTCTTCTTTTCATGTTCTCCCACGACTCTCTACTCGATCTCGACCGCACCGAGCACAGTGTCATTTTCGAGAACACGACCCATGCCTGGGAGGCGCTGGCCAAGATCTCGACCTACCTGCAGTTCCGTCTTAAGCCCGGGATCCATGGCAAGCTGATCGGCAAGCCCTTCATCAGCGGCGCCGTCCACATCGGGCGCGGCACGATCATCGAGCAAGGAGCCATGATCAAGGGACCCGCGTGGATCGGCGAGGGATGCGAGATCCGCAACGGCGCCTACATCCGCGAGAATGTCGTTGTCGGCAACGGCGTCGTGTTGGGCAACTCCTGCGAGTTCAAGAACTGCCTCATCTTCGACGAGGCGCAGATTCCGCACTTCAACTACGTCGGGGACTCCATCCTCGGACACAAGGCACACCTCGGTGCCGGAGCCATCCTCTCCAATGTCCGGCTCGACCATCAGCCGGTCGCCGTGAAAACCGCCGAAGGAATCATTCCGACGGGCCTCCGCAAGTTCGGTGCCATCGTAGGTGACCGCGCCGAAATCGGCTGCAACGCTGTCTTAAGCCCCGGCTCCATCATCGGCCGCGATACCATCATCTACCCGGGAACTTCCTGGAGAGGCGTGCTGCCCGCGAATTCGATCGGCAAAATGGAACCGCAGTCTTTGCGTATCGTCCCCCGACAAGCGAGGGACTGATCCGCAGCTTGTGCTTTTAGCGCGGAGCGTTGTTGCAGCTCAGTCGGCGCAGGAATTGTCTGCCGATCTTCCCCGATCAGGCATCCTCGGATCTGCTGATCCTCTGAATTCTTGGCCAAAGCCTCGAATGACTGCCGCGTTTCCACGCGCCTTTTCTACGCCTTTCCTAACGCGCCTAGCCTCGCATCTAAAATCCCCGCGCCTTGTTGCAACAGCGGGGTGGAAACGAAAAGAAGTTAGTTGACTTGGTTGGTATGAGCGTGGAGCCAATCCTCATATTGCTTGTGATCCTGGGCAGCGATTTCTGCCCATTGATGCCGAGCGAGCTTTCGATTTGCGATGGTCGCCTTAGTCTTGTTTGGTGATTCGGCCCAAGAGAGAGTGTCCTCATAATCCTCTTTCGCACCAAGAACTCCCGACCGTAGCTTAGCGATATCCGCACCCGAAAGCTTCAGAATGGCAAGACGGACGCGCTCTGCCTCTGGCTCTGCTGCGCTGCCGCCATACAGCTCCAAGATCCGGTGCGCTTCGAGCTGCTGACTGCGATTCGGAAACATACGCTCCAGTGCGTTTGTAAGAAGGAGGGCGTCTTTTTGGGTGAGATACTCAGTCACCTAGTTAGTAAATTGGGCGTAAATGTACGAGTACAAGGTGATGGAGTCGAAATGCCAAAAGAAGGCCTAAGAGTGAGCCTTTCTTACAATGATCCGCCTGGAGAGGCGTTGGTGTGTAGCGTCTGGTAGGCATTGGACTTAGAGGCTTTCGGAATACATATCCAAAGGATCAGATACGCTAGCACTCCTGCTCCAAAGCATAGAAAAAAGATCACAAAAAGCATGCGCCATACCCATGATGGAATTGGGGAATACTGTCCCAATCCACCACAGACTCCGCCCAAATGGCAGTCTTTGGCGGAACGATGAAGGTTTTGAATAAACGTCATAAACGAAAATGGGGTGGAGATGCCGGTGGAATGGGCGCAATTTTGAGTGTTGTTCTGTCTGGTCTGTGCAAAAAACGCACTCCCGAATATAAGTGCGACAATGGATACGGCTCCCAACACTGATACGGTCATTCCATCTTCTGATCCAATATGAATATCAACGACTGGATTACTTGGCCCCGAATTGAAGCACAGGTGACTGTCGCTTACTAATGCGGTTACGATTGCGCAAATGCCTAGCGTCAATCCCACTGCCATCAAAATTTTCCATGTTCGATCAACCATCGTTTATTCTTTTATTAATTCCTGTTTATGCCTAGCTAGCAATTAGACGCAAGTATTTTCGCATAACAAGGGGAGAATAGAATGATGGAGTGAAATAACGAAAGAGGACCTAATGGTAAGCCATGTTGCAATACCCCCTCACAGTGAAGTCGTTGGTCTCCAGAACTTTGGCTTCAGCATCGAATTGTGATTCAAGCTCGTGGAAGCAGGTGTCGCCCTCAATCGTTCGAAGGACTTAGGTGACGTAGAGTTCCTAAACGCTGCTTCAGTCAAGCTCATCGCCGAGATCCGGCTTTGCGGGCGGAACTTGATCCAGCAGATCCCAGCCCTTTCCAGTAGCGCGAGACGCACGAGATTCCAAATATGGATCGGAAATCACGCTGGAAAATCTACAATACCTCCAAACAGAAAAGTCGTTGTTCTCCAGAACCTTGGTTCCCGCATCAAATTGTGATTCGAACTCGGGGAAGCGGGTGTCGCCGTCGATGGTTCTGGGGACTTTGGTGACGTAGAGTTCCTGCACCTTGGGGAGGAGAAGTCGGTAGATCTCTTCGCCGCCGATCACGAAGAGGTCCCGCCCATCGCTGGGTTCTTTCAGTTCGTCGATCGAGCGGATGACGGTCACGCCGGGTGTCTCAGGCATGGTGCGGGAGAGGACGATATTTTCCCGACCGGGGAGCGGCTTGCCGATGGACTCGTAAGTCTTCCGGCCCATAAGGATCGCATGGCCCATGGTGGTCGCCTTGAAGAATTTGAAATCCTCGGGGAGATGCCATGGGATCGTGCTGGCATTCCCGATGACCCGGTTCTCCGCCATAGCCACAATCGCCTTATACCATCTCCACTTTTATTCCGGTAAATCGGCTGGTTCTTTCGGCGATGGGCTTTGTTGTCATCCCTCGGGTTATCTTCAGATAGCCCTCGGTCTTCCGCCTAGCCCATCACCAAAACCCCTTCGCCAATCCCACCAGACTAATCATGGAAATGGTATTAATCATCTTGCTAGTTCCTTTGGCGGGATGGTGCGTTCTCGTTCATGAAAGCAGTAGGGGCAACTCTGCTCGTAAACGTAACGGGGATCCTTCACCTCCTCTGCCGTGAGAGGCTCCTGGCATGCGAAGCAGAGCTGGCTGCCGGTTTCCTGAAGGGCCGGATCAACACCGACTCGTTTGTCGAAGACGAAGCACTCGCCGTTCCAGTGGGCGCCGCCGCACTCCTCGAAGTACTTCAGGATGCCTCCCTCGAGCTGAAGCACCTCGCGGAAGCCGGCCATTTCGAGATAAGGGGCCGCTTTCTCACAGCGAATGCCGCCGGTGCAGAAGCTGACCACCGGCCGATCCTTGATTTCCTCGGGCAGTTGGGCGACGGCCTCAGGAAATTTCCGGAAGTGGCGGATCGGCAGGGTCGTTGCACCGGCGAAGGTGCCGAGCTTCACCTCGTAGGTGTTGCGCGTGTCGAGAAGGGTGAACTCGCGTCCCTCGTCGATCCATTGCTTGAGCTGCTTCGCCGTGATTCTCGGGGAGGTGTGGCGGGCCGGGTTGATCCCGTCGACGCCGAAGGCGATGATCTCCTGCTTGATCTTGACCAGCATCCGGTTGAAAGGCTGCTCCGCGCTCACGCTCCGCTTCTCGGCGAGGTTCCCAAGGCCCGGTATGGAGCGCAGTGTTGCAAGGAGCTGTTCCACGGCAACTGGCTCTCCGGCGACGAAGAGGTTGATCCCCTCGGGGCTCAGCAGGATGCTCCCCTTGAGTCCCGCGGCACGGCATTCGGCACGTAACCGCTCGCGGAGTTCGGGAAGCCCCTGCAACTCCGCGAACTTGTAGGCGGCGATGTTGAGGATGGACATGGGGAAAAGGGAAGGCTGTTTGCGGTTTAGGCTGTAGGCTGTTAGGTCAGATGACCAAGCGCTACGCCTTCACCAAGAGCTTCCCCCCTTTTTCATTCTACCTTTTCAATAAGTGAAGAGCTCGGGGAGAGCGTAGCTGTTGCCCGAGGCTATGTTCAGGGCACGGAGGAGTTTTCCCTGGACGTTGCGCGTGAGGCGGCGGCCCTTGCATCCCCTCTGCACCATCTTGTGGGTGATCTGCTCGGCGGAGGCGGCGACCAGATCGTGCGGCTTGAGACCGAGTTCCGTCAGGAGACGGGCCAGCGGCTGTTCGCCGAGATCGCGTTCTTGGTCGGGAATCACCGGACTTAGGGAATCGCGGTTCCTTAGACGGTCTTGATCAGATCGCTGTTCTGGAAGCGGACCTTGGCGAGGCCGGCGTACTTGTCCTCAGTGCTGCGGTAGCCGAGGGCACAGCAGACGACCGAGGCGTATCCCTGCTCCTTGAGTCCGAGGATGGCGTCGTACTCCGCCGGGGCGAAGCCCTCGATCGCGCAGGTGTCGATGCCGAGCAGGGAGGCCGAGGTCATGAGATTGCCCAGAGCGATGTAGGCCTGAAGAGCGGCCCAATGCGGAATGCGAGATTCGGCACCCGGGCTCAGGAGGCTTCCGTACATCATGCCGCGGTAGCCCTCGAGCGTCTCGCGGGGGATTCCACGCACCTCGACGACGCGGTCGAGGAAACGGTCGATCTCGGTCTCGGTCATCGCGGTGCGCGCCGTCATGACGACGTAGTGGGATGCATCGACGACTTGGGTCTGGTTCCATGAGTGGGGCTGGAGTTGCTTGCGGATCGCGGGATCCTTCACCACGAGAAAGCGGTAGGGCTGGAGGCCAAACGAGGAGGGGGAGAGAACCAGCGTTTCCTCAAGGGTCGTCCACGTTGTCTCGGGGATTTTCTTCGTGGCGTCGAAAACCTTGGTGGCGTAGCGCCAGCTCAGGGCATCAAGGAGTTGTTTCTCGGGGATTGTGTGGCTCATGGATAGGGTGGGTGGAGTGGTGAAAATTACCGTGTTGTCATCGGTCTACTGGCTGTCCAGATTGTTAACTGCATTAAGCAGAACCTCAACCATCGAAATCCCATGTCCGAACCCGTCATCGCCCAGAAATCCCCCATCCCCGTCGAGGTCAAGGCCGGCCAGACCTACTACTGGTGCTCCTGCGGCAAGAGCGCCTCGCAACCCTTCTGCGACGGATCCCACAAGGGGAGCAGCTTCGCGCCGGTTCCGTACAAGGCGGAGAAGGATGGGACGGTTTACTTCTGCGGCTGCAAGCACAGCGGCAACGGAGCCCTCTGCGACGGAGCGCACAAGGCACTCTGAGGAAACGCTGAGAAGCGTAGCCTATTAGACTGAACCAAGCTCCTATGGAGGAGCGCGGTAGACTACGACATAGTCGTAGCCCGAAGGGCGCCACGGCTTCCCGGGAGGGAAGAGGCGTCAATGCTGAAGCCGGTTAGGTCCCAGCCCTCCCGATTTCAAGGCCGCCTCTCGAAAGGGAGTCGGCTTTTTTATGAGCTAACCAATGCCGCCCATGCAGACATACTTCATGGCGAGGTAGTCCTCGATCCCATGACGGGATCCTTCCCGGCCGTAACCCGATTCCTTGACGCCACCGAAGGGAGCGGCAGCATTCGAGAGTGTGCCGGTGTTCACCCCGACCATGCCGTATTCCAAGGCGCCGGCGACGCGCCAGACACGGGATAGATCCCTGCTGTAGAAATAGGCGGCAAGGCCGGCGTCGGTTGCATTGGCCAACCTGACCGCCTCCTCGTCGGTGTCGAAGGTGAAGATCGGGATCACGGGGCCGAAGATCTCCTCGCGGGCAACTACCATCCCGGTCGTGCAGCCGGTGAGGATGGTGGGTTCGAAGAATGTGCCGCCAAGTGCGTGGCGCTTGCCGCCCGCAAGGATCACGGCCCCCTTGGAAACGGCATCGCCGATCACTCGCTCGACTTTCGCCGCCGCCGCCTCGTCGATGAGCGGTCCCTGATCGACCCCATCCAGGGTGCCGGGTCCGACCTTCAGACCTTCCGCCGCCGGGAGCAGAAGTTGCGTGAAGCGTTCGGCCACCGAGCGGTGAAGCAGGATGCGGTTGGCGCAGATGCAGGTCTGTCCGCTGGCACGGAACTTGGAAGCCATCAACCCCTCGGCGGCGGCCTCCAGGTCGGCATCCTCAAAGACGAGGAAAGGTGCATTCCCCCCCAGCTCCATCGTCACGCGTTTCACGGTGGAGGCCGAGTCGGCGATCAGCTTCTTCCCGACGGCCGTGGAGCCGGTGAAGCTGAGCTTCCTGATGAGCGGACTGCGCGTGAATTCGGGCCCGATGACGGAGGCATCGCCCGTGAGGACCGAGAAAAGTCCCGCGGGGAGTCCGGCACGAAGCGCCAGTTCGGCCAGCGCGAGGGCCGAAAACGGTGTCTGCGGCGCCGGCTTCACGAGCATGGCACAGCCTGCGGCAAGCGCCGGGGCGACCTTCCGGGTGATCATCGCGATGGGGAAGTTCCACGGGGTGATCGCCGCGCAGAGGCCGACGGGTTCCTTCATCACCAGCACACGCTTGTCCGCGGCTGGGCCGGGAATGATCTCCCCCTCGATGCGCACGGCCTCGGCCGCAAACCACTCGATGTAGGAAGCCCCGTAGGCAACCTCGCCACGAGCCTCCGCGAGCGGCTTTCCCTGCTCAGCCGTCAGGATGGCTGCCAGATCGTCTGTGTTGGCCGTGATCAGCTCGAACCATCGCCTCAGGATTACTGAACGCCGCGCGGCCGTTTCCCTGCTCCAGGCTACCATCGCATGATGGGCGGCTCCGATGGCTTCGACGACCTCGCGCGCCGAGAGCGCCGGAACGCTGCCCAGCGGAAGTCCATCCGCCGGATCACGGACTTCCAGCGCCGAACCGTCGGAGGCGTTTTTCCAGACACCGGAGGCGTAGGCAAGCTGCTTGAAGAGGGAGGGATCCCGGAGACGCGGATTCATACCCTCCCGTTATCACTCCGGAGTGGAGGGGGCGAGCCCAACCTGCGAGGATGACTGCATGAGGGTGTACCGACCAGTCCCGCGGTGATGAGCGAAAATCTCTTCGGCTCCGGCATCGCCCCTCTCCGCCAACCCGAGTTCCGCGATCTCTGGATCGCGAACTTCCTCTCCAATCTCGGCACCATCATGCACGGTGCCGCGGCGGCCTGGCTGATGACGACGCTGACCGATTCCCCGCTCCTGATCGGCCTTGTCCAGACAGCGGCAAGCCTTCCCGCCTTCCTCCTTGGGGTAGCCGGAGGCGCCCTGACCGATCTCACCAACCGCCGACGCCTGCTGGTCGGCGCCCAGCTCTGGATGATGGCCATGGCCGCTCTCATGGCAGTGATGGCCTGGAGCGGAAAGCTGCGTCCGGTGGAATTGCTGATCCTGTTGCTTCTCCTGGGGATCGGCTCCGCGATCCATCTACCCGGCTGGCAGACCCTCCTTCAGGATCTCGTGACCCGGGACAAGACGGCCGCAGCCGTCTCGCTCAACAGCATCAGCTTCAACCTCGCCCGCGCGATCGGTCCTGCTCTCGGCGGCTTGCTGGTGGGAGCCCTCGGTGCTGCGTGGGTCTTCGCGCTGAACGCCCTCTCCTTCGTCGCCGTGCTGGCGGGACTTCGACGCATCCCGGAACATCTGATCGTCCAGTCGCGGGGGAAAGCCACGCCGGCGGCGGTGCTTCGATCGCTGGCGGAGGGTTGGAATTTCCTCCGCAAGTCACCCCTCATCGGCGGCATCCTGCTCCGCTCCGGCTTCTTCATGCTCACCGGCTCCGGGGTCTGGGCGCTGCTGCCGATCGTGGCTCGGGATCATCTCGGCACGGGGGCCGCGGGTTACGGTCTGCTACTCAGCTCCTTCGGTGTCGGATCGGTGATTGGTGCGCTCTTTGTGCCGGGCCTGCGCCGCCGATTCCCCATCGATGGTACGGTGGCAGTCTGCCTGCTCCTCTTTTCGTCATGCGTGGTGGTGGTCGGCACGGGGAGGAGTGTTCCCGTCGTGGCCTCCGCGATGCTGCTTGGCGGACTCTTCTGGATCGTGGTGGCGGTGAATCACAATGTCTCCATCCAAACCGCCTCCCCGGACTGGGTCAGGGGAAGGACCATCTCGTTCTACCTGATCACCTTCCAGGGATCGCTTGCGGTCGGCAGCTGGCTCGCCGGATGGGTCGCCGATCGCGCCGGCATCGGAACGGCTGTCTCACTCAGCGGGATCCTCTGCGCCTGCGGAGTCTTCCTGATACCGTTCTTCCCGCTGACAGCCGGAAAAACCAAAAGCTGAGAACCGAAACGAGATCGTTCCGGTACGCAAACCAACCAAGTCGTGAAACCCAGCGCGCTCTAAGCCCTGATCACGGAATTCTTCTCATCGAGCAGAATCACCGAGGGCTTGTGACCGGCGGCTTCCTCTTCATCGAGCCAGGCATACGACATGATGGTGAGGCGGTCGCCGATCTTGCCGAGGTGGGCGGTGGCGCCGTTCAGCTCGATGGCTCCCGAGCCATGGGGCCCATAGATCACGTAGGTCTCGAACCGCTCGCCGTTCCCCATGTTTCCCACGAGGATCTTCTCATAGGGGCGGAGGCCGACCCGCTCCGCAAGGTCGGAGGCGATGGTGAGGCTCCCCTCGTAATCGACGGAAGCTCCCGTCACGGAGGCACGGTGGATCTTGGACTTGAGCAGGCAGATGGTCATCGGAGAGCCCCAAAAGCTACGCCTGCAGGCTGTTCCCTGCCAGATTTTTCAGTCCCGGGAGACCGTCTCTTCCGCAACCGCCGCAGGCTCGGGCGCCATTTTGTCGAAGGCCCCGCAGACAGCAAGGGTCTTCAGGATCTCGCCAGAGGGACTGAACTTAAGAAGCTTCATACGGCCGTCGGCCTCCTCCACAAGAGCTGTGAGGCTCTCGACCCAGTCGCCGGTATTGTAATAATCGAGGCCCTTGATCTTCCGGATCGCGGCGGTGTGGATGTGGCCGCAGATGATCCCCTGGGCGTCGGCATCGGAGGCAAAGTGGACCATCGACTCCTCGAAGCCGCCGATGAAGTTCACCACGTTCTTCACGCTGCTTTTGACATAGGCGCTCAGGGACCAGTGACCACGGCCAAAAAGCCTGCGCAGGAAGTTGACCGGCGTGTTGAGCCTCAGCAGCAGCTGGTAACCGATGTCACCCACATGGGCCAGCCATCCCATGTTCTGGACGACCGTGTCGAGTTCGTGACCGTGGGCCACCAGCAGACGACATCCGTCGACTGTGGTGTGGAAGGCGCGTGGCTGGATGTGGACATTCGCGTAGTCGCCGGTGAAATCGGTGATCCTCTCGTCGTGGTTGCCGGGGATGTAGATGATCTTCGACCCCTTACGACCCTTGCGGAGGATTTTCTGGATCACGTCGCTGTGATCCTGCGTCCAGAACACACCGCGCTTCATCGCCCAGATATCGATCAGATCCCCCACGACGTAGAGGGTGTCGCAGTCGAATGTGCGCAGGAATCCCAGCAACGCCCCGGCTTGGCTTCCCCGCGTGCCAAGATGCACGTCGGAGATCCAGACGCTCCTGTAATGGATGGTGGCCTCGTCCTGCACAGTTTTTCTGTAAGTCCCGACGCCCCGATCTCCAAGGCCCGCGATGTCACGTTTTCGTCACAATTGCCCCGGTTTTGGAAGCCACATGGATTGGGTTCTTCGCTGTTTTCAGCAAGCGGTTCCCTCGGTGGAAATCTGGATCCAATGCCAAAGTGGCTTCCGTCTTCGCCTAAACGCCTCTCATTTCCATTTCCATCTACTGGAAATGGAAGGAACCGCGGATTGCCCCGCCTCCGCGCCCGTGTCATGATCTTACCATGCCTCAGGAACCAGCAACGGAGCCCCTCTTCTCGGACGAACTGCTCTGGTATTGCGTCAAGACCAAGCCGAAGCAGGAGGGGGTGGCATCGCGCCTCCTGCGCAGTGTACTCGGGATCGAGGTCTTCTGCCCCAAGATCCGCTTCAAGCGCGCACGCGCCACCGGAGTGGCCTGGGTCAACGAGGCGATGTTTCCCGGATACCTTTTTGCACGCTTTGTCTACCCGGAGCTTTACCGCCGGATCGCCGCAACCAGCGGCGTGGCCAGGACTCTCTCCTTTGGCGGCCGTCCCTGCATCCTCGACGAGCGGATCATCGAGGATCTGCGGGCCCACGTGGCCGACGGGGAGACCGTCGAGATTGCCTGCGAACTCAAGGAAGGTGAGGAGGTCAAGGTGGTCGAGGGACCGTTCCTCGGTGTGCGCGCGCTGGTCACCCGCGTCCTTCCGGCCCGTGACCGCGTGGCGATCCTGCTGAACCTGCTCGGTCAGGAACGGGAGATTGAGGTGGCCGCCTCCGCACTCCTCCCGGATGTTAAGCACCCGCTTGCTGGGTAGATGGAGATATCTGAAAATCTTTAGATCACCCCGCCCCTCTTGTAACCATTCATGATTCCTGCCCTGCTGCGAGTTTCCTGATCCAGACTGCCAGGACGGAAATGTCGGCGGGGGTGATCCCGCTGATGCGGGAGGCCTGACCCAATGTCTCGGGCGCGTAGGAGCGGAGTTTCTGCCTTGCCTCCAAGCGCATGCTCGGAATGGCATCGTAGTCGATCCTCGCAGGTATCGTCTGCGCCTCTTGACCACGCTGGCGCTCTATCTGGTCCTGCTCCCGGCGCAGGTAACCCTCATACTTGAGGTCTGTCTCGACCAAGCCCCAGATTTCGGGACTGTATCGGCCGTAGAGATCAGCGGGGAGCTTGTTTGGTTCATTCCCGGTGCGCTTGAGCCACTGGGCCAATTGTAGCCCATCATGTTGAATTAGAAGGACTTCCTTTGAAATGGACTCGAGGGCTTCGCGCTTTGCCCGGAACACACGGGCGCGGTATTCACAAGCTGTTCCTAGATATAAAGCCTTGTCCGTCAATCGTATATCACAATTATCCTGACGCAGACGCAGTCTGTATTCCGCTCGGCTGGTGAACATTCGGTAGGGTTCGGGCGTCCCCCTCGTCACGAGATCATCGATCATGACGCCGATGTAGGCTTCATGCCGTCCCAGCTGGAAGGGGGGCTTTGACTGAACCTTGAGGGCGGCGTTGATTCCAGCCATGAGACCCTGGGCCGCCGCCTCTTCGTAACCCGAGGTGCCGTTGATCTGACCCGCGAAGTAGAGGCCCTCGATCCGCTTGGTCTCGAGCGTGGCAT
>JBEAOJ010000297.1:0-13079 GCA_041164985.1 Verrucomicrobiota bacterium
CGAACAGCTTCACCAACCTGCCGTCGCTCCCGGCCCCCGACCTCCCGACCGCCCCGCTGATCACCAACCCGATCACGCCCGGATCACTTCCGGCGCCCCTCCCGGAAACCACGACGGGGCCCATCCCCCTGCCCACGCCGACGACCAATAATTTCGGGCTGATCGACAAGATCATGAAGCTCGTGAAGGACGTCCCCCTGACGGCGGAGGCCCTTGCCAAAGCAGGCAACAAGATCGTCCCCGGCATCATCGCCAAGGATGCCAAGAGGATGAACATCGATGAGGTGGTCCAGTATGCCCTGGCGCATAATCCCGACATCCTGACCGCCGTCCAGAACATCCAGAGAGCCTCCGGCAACTACATCAACGTCCGCGCCGGCCTCCTTCCGAGACTCAATGTCCAACCGGGATACACCTGGCTGGATCCCCAGATCCAGAACGGCCAGAAGCCTCCCGGGGCCTCCAACGCCGGAATCCCCAGCGTTCAGGTCAACCAGTCCTGGAACATCAACTTCCAGGGCACCCAGCTTCTCTACGACGGATGGAAGACCCCCGCCCTCACGGAAGCGGCCAAGCTCTCCGAACAGATCGCCTATTTCCAACTTCGCCAGACCATCGACCGCGTGGTGGCCGACGTGGTGCGGCAGTTCTACCAGGTCGTCCTGAACCGGGCGCTTGTCATCGCGAACGAGCAGCAGGTGGCGCTCTACAGCACGCAGGTCACCGACCAGCAGAGCCGCTATGACGCGGGCACCGTCCCCCGTTTCAACGTCCTTCAGGCGCAGGTCCAGATGGCCAACGCCATGCCTCCCCTCATCGCCGCGGAAAACAACCTCCGCGTCTCCCTGTTCCGCCTCGTCCAGCTGATCGGCATGGACTACCCGAACATCCAGAACGTGAAGATCCCATTCGATGTCAACGGGGAGCTCGGATACTACCCCCGCAAGATCGACGAGAACGCCTCGATCCACACGGCGCTTCAGCGCAACCCTTCGCTCAAAGCCCAGCGCTCCAACATCCTGGTCACGGCGAAGCAGGTGACCGCGGCCATCTCGGGCTGGCTGCCGACGATCAATGCCAACGGCGGCTATCAGATCCAGAGCTACAAGTATGACCAGACCCTCTCGGAGACCATCGAGGGATGGTTCTTCGGGGCCACAGGCAGTTGGGCGGTCTTTGACGGCCTGGCGACATACGGCGCGGTCAAGCAGGCCAAGGCGACCATGCAGAGCGCCAAGATCGCCTATGACAACTCCGTCCGCGGCGTTGTCACCGAGGTGCAGACAGCGATCTCCAACCTCCAGCAGGCGAAGGAAACCATCGAGAGCCAGAGAGCCACCGTGGAACAGGCGGCAGAGGCACTCAGGCTCTCCCGGGAGCGACTCGATGCAGGCGCCGGCGTCCAGCTCGACGTGATCAACGCGCAGGTCCAGCTCCTTCAGGCCCAGACCTCGGTTCTTTCCGCGCTCTTCCAATACATCTCCGCGACGGCGGAATACGACCGCGCCCTCTCGCTTCACACGCAGTACGAAGAACTCTTCGACGATCCCCTCAACAAATGGGAGAAGGCGCGCTACCAGTCACTCAATGCCGAGAACCGCGCCCGTCCTCAGCTTCCAAGATCGATGCGGAAGGATGACCCCCTGCCGCCGGGAGTGAAGTTTGACGATCTGATCAAGAGCTCCGCCGTGCGCAAGCAGGAGCAGCCACTGGATCCTAAGACCAAGGGCAAGTCCTCCAAGAAGAGCAACGGGAACGACAAGAAACCAGTCGATTGAGCGAAAACCATCCCACCGTGGCGGTCGTTCCGATCTCGGTTTACGAGTCGGCTTCACGGGTCGACGCGCGATTCATCGGGCGGATCCCCGGCATCGGGGTCACCCTTGAGCGCGATGTGGCGATGGCGGCACTGGCGCCGCATCAACGCAGGTTGCTCGCGGAGCAGGGACTCGGCAGCCACCCCTTGGTCACCGCCGAGCAGATCCACGGGGCGGAGATCGCCATCGTCACGGAACCCTTCGAAAAGCCTATCCCGGGAGCCGATGGCCTGCTGACCATGACCCGCGGCATCACGCTCGGGATCTCGGTCGCCGACTGCTCCCCCGTCTGGATCGTCGCCCGGGACGGCTCCGCGGGAGCCCTCCTGCACTCGGGAAAGAAGGGGGCCGAATCGGGCATCGTTCCGAGAGGAATCCGCGAACTCTGCGCGCGAATCGGATTACCTCCCTCGGAGCTGAGCATGACCATCGGCCCCTGTATCCGCCCTCCCTGCTACGAGGTTGATTTCGCCGCGGAGATCCGCAGACAGGCCAAGGCGGAAGGGGTTCTGGAAGTCCATGACGAGGAAATCTGCACGGCATGTCATCCGGAGCGCTACTACTCGTATCGCCGCGAGAAGGGGATGACCGGAAGAATGCTGGCGACCCTGACCCTGATTTGAAAAAGCATTAACACCTTTTCCCGATCTCGGAATCCAGGCCCTATTGCATAATCCAGATTTCTCAGCGCAGGAGTTCCAATTGATTTCCTCCGCCCAGAGCGAGCGCATCCATTCCCAGATATCTCAAGTCACCGGCAAATTCCTCGGTGAAGCCGTGCACCGTGTAGACGCGCCGCGCACCCACCTCCTCGACGTGCTCGATGAGTTCGCCATGATCCGCATGATCGGAGAGAGGAATTGCCTCGTCGCATCCGTAGCGGTAAACGGCATCCGCATTCAGCGCCCAACCGCTCAAGATCGCGCTCCGGATGTTTCCAAGCGCGGCGAGACGCCTGCGTGCGTTCGGAGGAATGATCATCACCCTCCCCCCGTGGTTCCGGCCGTTCCAGATGATGTGGGAGCCGAGATCCACCCCGTGCTTGGCGTAGACTGCGCTCATTGCGGCGACGGATTCATGGATCACGGGACTGATGCCCTCGCTGGAAAGGATCGCCATGAGTTCCTGGGACTTTCCGAGCGAGTAGGCCAGCAGAACCGGCGTCTCCCCTTCCATCAGAACCCTGTTGCAGAACCCGACGATCCTATCCCGTGTCTCCTCGATCGGAGGAAAGGCATACCGGCTGCGACCGAAGGTGCACTCGGTCACGAGCGCCCCCGCCCGCACCGATGCGGCCGCCTCGCACGTAAGGCTCTCACCCCTCTTGAAGTCACCCGTGTAGAGCAGACTTCCCTCTTCCGTCTCGACCAGCACCTGGGCTGATCCGAGCACATGTCCCGCCGGGATCAGGGTGATCCTGGCCCGATCCGTCGTGAAGGTCTCCCGGTAGGGCAACTCGACAAGGGTGATGCCTGCCGGAGGCGCCTTCCTTGCCCTCATCAGATCCATGGTTGCAGGAGTGGCAATGGTAACCTCATGCCACCCCGCATGGTCACTGTGGGCGTGGGAGACCACCCCGATGGGGGCCTTCCGCTTGGGATCGAGCCAGAGACCGCATCCGGGAAGGTGAATGCCGTTCCTGAGCCGGACCTCCATGGCGTCACCTCGGTGGTTCATACTTCACCGGAATGTAGCCCCGTTGGACGGAGTGTGAAAATGAAGTTCCTCGGGATTTCAGCACTTCCGCCTCCAGTCTAAACCACTCAATACCGACAGGTTGATTGCTCATTCTTGGCCGATGGAATAAGGTTCCGATCAATGGCAACCAAGCGTTCCACCAAAAGCGTTTCCTCACCCTCTGACCGTGAATCCAAAAACCTCCGCGGGAAGATCCTGAAGGCTTTCGCGGAGCATTGGGAGGAAGAGGGGGCACCCCCGCGATCGGTGGCCCGCTTCTGCAGGCATCTCGCGATCACCGAGTCGATCTTCTACAAGCACTTTCCCTCGCTCCACGCCGTGGAGAAGGCCTTCTGGCGTCATTGGATCTCGGACGTGATCTCCGCCGTGGAGGAGGGCGGCGACTGGCAGGACTTCACCGCCCGCGAGCGCTACCTCGCCTTCCTCTTTGCGCTGACGCAGTCCGGGGCGGAGCGGCGCTCGCTCCTGCTGGAGCGGTTCCATGACATCTCGCCGCTCGCCCATCCCGCCGCCCTGGAAGGGATGCGCGCGGAGTTCCTGGAGTTCGCCCGGCGGATCATCGACCACGGGACCTCCTCGGGTGAGATCGCGGAACGGCGCGGCCTGACGAATCTCTATCCCGGCATCCTCTACGTCCACCTGCGCTGGGTGATCGACCAGTATCTCAAGGATGAGAGCGAGGGTTTCGAGCGGACCGATGCCTTCATCGAGAAGACGGTGACCCTTGCCTTCGATCTCTTCCGTTCACAGGCGCTCGACTCGGCTGCCGACCTGCTCCGCTTCCTGCTGCCCGGTAATCCGTGGTGTGCCGGGAAAGGCAAGTGACCCCGTGAAGGGCACCGAGTCAGCAAAGAGGGAACAGGAGACCATCCGGGCCGGAGCCGTGGGGCGCATGGCTGCGCTCGGCGGGGCAGGTGCCCGCGTCGGGGTCAATTACCTGAAGCACTACGGCCGGTCGATGGTCGGCGGGAAGGATGCCGAGCGCCGCCGGAAGCTTCGTGAAAATCTCGACGAGAAGAATGCGGCGACCGTCTACGAGACCTTCAGCAAACTGAAGGGCGGGCCGCTCAAGCTCGCCCAGATGCTCAGCATCGACAAGAACCTGCTCCCCGCTGCCTACGCCCGTCAGTTCGCCCATGCCCAGTCCTCCGTGCCGCCTCTCTCCTATCCGCTGGTGGCGCGGACATTCCAGCGGGAGTTCGGCAAGGGCCCGGAGGATCTCTTCGACCACTTTGAGAAAAAGGCTTCGCACGGCGCTTCCATCGGACAGGTGCATCGGGCGCGGCTCAAGGGGCGCGACTACGCGGTCAAGGTCCAGTATCCCGGCGTGGCGCAGAGTCTCAAGAGCGACCTCGCCGTCGTGAAGCCGATCGCTCTCCGGATCCTCGGCCTCCGGGAGGCGGATGTGGATTCCTACTTCCGCGAGGTGGAGACCCGCCTGCTCGAGGAGACCGACTACGGCCACGAGCTCACAAGGTCGGTGGAGCTGACCAAGGCTTCCGCTCATCTGGAGGGGGTGCGATTCCCCTCCTATCACCCGGAACTCTCGACGGGCAGAATCCTCACTTCCGACTGGATCGACGGAATGCCGCTCGACCATTTTGCCGACGGCACGGCATCACCGAAAGAGCGCGACCGCATCGGCCAGGCACTCTGGGATTTCTACAGCCATCAGGTTCATGACCTGCTGCTCTTCCACGCCGACCCGCATCCCGGGAACTTCCTCGTGAAGGGGGGGGAACTCTGGGTGCTCGACTTCGGTTGTACGAAAAAGATCCCGGAGGAGTTTTACCGCAAGCAGTTCCGCTTCCTGGACCCCCGGTTGGAAAGCGACCCCGAACTTCTGCGGCAGGCGCTGCGTGATCTCGACGTGATCCTGCCCGGGGATGGCCCGGATCAGATCGCGATGATCACCTCCCTCTGCATGGCATGGCTGGAGTTGCTTGCACGTCCCTTCCGGGATGGAAACTTCGACTTCGGTGATCCCGCGTTCCTGAAGTCGATCTATGACCTCGGGGATGAGAACCGCCGCGCCGACCATCTGCGAACGATGCGCGGCCAGCGGGGCTCTCCCGACACGATCTATGTGAACCGCGCCTTCTTCGGGCTCTACAGCCTGCTCGGCCGCCTGCGCGCGCGGGTAAAAGTCGAGCTTCCCTCCTGGATCACGGCGTGAACACTGATCACCGCATGAGGATCTCGTCATGACGGAAGATTCGGGCTCACGATGGCACCAGGGATATCTCGGCTCGCTCGCTGCGGATGCTCTGGCGATGCCGGTCCACTGGTACTACGACACGGCCGCCCTTCGACGCGACTACGGCGTTGTCGACCACTTGCTTGACCCGAAGAATCCCCATCCCGGAAGCATTCTCTGGCGTTCGGAATACCATGCTCTCAACGAAAAGGGGGATATCCTCCGGGAGCAGGCGCGGTACTGGGGTCAACGGGGAATCCACTACCACCAGTTTCTCAAGGCGGGTGAGAACACTCTGAACTTCCGGCTGTCCCGGGAGCTCTTTGACTTCGTGAAGGAGCGGGGTGGATACGATCCCGATGCCTGGCTGGAGCGCTACATAGCCCGCATGCTGGAACCCGGTTGGCATCGCGACACCTATGTGGAGGAGTATCACCGGGCATTCTTCACCCGCTACGCGCAGGGTAAAAAGCCCCGGAAGTGCGGGATCAGCGACGAGCACATCGGGGGTCTGGCCACGGTGCCCGCTCTCTGCAGCGCCTTGGAAGGGATGCCGCTCCCGGAACTGCGGGCCATCGTGAAGGAACATGTCGGCCTGACCCATGCCCACGCCAATGTCCTACGGGCCGCCGATACCCTGGTCCGTCTGCTCTGGGGGATCGCCCACGGAGAGTCTGTGCACGAACTGATCCGCCGCGAAGCGGGCGACTGGATATCGGGGAAGAAATCCGACTCCTGGCTGCATCAACCTGACGAGCACGTGATCGGTTCCCGCTTCAGTCCCGCCTGCTACATCGCCGACGCGATGCCTGCATCGCTCTACCTGGCCTGGAAATACCACACCGACTTCGCGGCCGGCATCGTGGCCAATGCCATGGTGGGCGGGGACAACTGCCACCGGGGCGCCGTCGTCGGGAGCATCCTCGGCGCGGCCTGCGGTGTGCCGGAGCAGTTTCTGACGAAGCTCCCGCGATGACGAGACCACTGCCAACCCGGAAGGAGGGTCTGCGGCGGTTGGAAGATTTTTTGCCCTTTGCGGGAAAGGACTATGCAGAGCGTCGCAACCACGTTCCCGGAACGGTTTCCGGGCTCTCTCCCTACATCCGCCATCGACTCATCACCGAGGAGGAGATCGCTCATGCGGTCCTGCAGCGGCACTCCTACGAAGCGGCGGAAAAGTTCCTGCAGGAAGTCTGCTGGCGCACCTACTGGAAGGGATGGCTCGAGCTCCGTCCCGACGTTTGGAAGAACTACCTCCGCGATCTTGATGCGCTGCGTGCATCTATGGCCCGTGATTCCGAGTTGGCCGCGCGCGTTGCATCGGCCGAGGAGGGGCGCACGGGAATCGACTGTCTGGATGAGTGGGCAAAAGAGCTCCGGTCGACAGGGTATCTTCACAACCATGTCAGAATGTGGTTTGCGAGCATTTGGATTCACACGCTTCGCCTGCCATGGCAACTGGGAGCCGATTTCTTCATGCGTCACCTTCTGGACGGGGACCCGGCTTCCAATACCCTCTCGTGGCGCTGGGTCTGCGGATTACAGACTCAAGGAAAAGTCTATGTGGCGAGCGCAGAGAATATTGAGCGATACACGGAGGGGCGTTACGCCCCCTTTGGACTCCTGGCAACAGAGGCCCCGCCGATTCCCACGGATCATTCCATTCCGAAACCACAGCTACTTCCTACCCGAGAGACTCATGTGCCCGGAGATAAAACGCTTCTGCTAGTCACCGAAGAGGATCTCTCTCCGGAGAGTTGGTGTATCCCGACGGCCGATGTGTCGGGAGTGATGCTGATTGATACAGTTGACGCCACTGCCGGGATCTCAAGCAAGGTGACGACCTTTAAGCGGCAGGCTCTCGAGTCAACCAAGGAACGACTGGTGGCATCGGGCTACTCCTCGGTGACGCTGCTGAGCGGGACGATAGGGACGATGGAGGCGCAGCGCGAAAACGTGAGCAGGCTCCTGCAGCGCCATCATGTTGGTGGAACTTCTACCGTCAGCATGATGGGGGCCACGGTGGGGCCGACTCGGCAGATCATGGATCCCTTGCTCTCGCTCCTGAAGCAGGAGGGAGTGTCTGTGCGGAGACTACGAAGAGACTGGGATGATGCCCTCTGGCCTCATGCCACGCATGGATTCTTCAGGTTCAAAGAACAGATTCCCATCGTCCTTCGTCAGTTTGTTTAGAAGTAGAAGTCTGCGGCCGATTCAACTCGAAATTTGCATTGGGAATTTTTGAGAACATAGGAGGCCGTGTTAAAAGAGTTAAAAAGGTGAAATGTTACAACGTGGATCAGGGAGAGCCTTGACTCGGAATCGGGAGGGAGAAGTCAGGGAAAGTGCCGTCATCATATGCCTTCATGAGTTCCATTCGGCCTCTTGCTTCAGCCCCTAGTAACCTTTTAACAGTGTAACGCTTTTAACCTTTTCGGGACTCACCATCCGGAGGATCCGTCCACACCTGTTGCCTCCTCTCAATCGCATAATCTGGGTTCAACCCGCATCTTCTGATGTGGGTTCATCGGCCTCGATGTCGTCTTCCTCCGATTCGCTGAAAGTTCGGCTTGGGGATTTGAGGCGCCTCTCGAGAAGTTTTCGGTGTTTGGTGACCCGACCCGCAACTCGCTTGCGCCACATGGCAAAACTGGAAGGCTTGAGTTCGCGGCGCATGATGTCGATCACCTCATGCTCTGCAAGACCGGTGCGTGTTTTTATTTCTTCAAACGTGGTCCGATCCTCCCATGCGAGGCGGATCACCAACGAGATCTGATCGGCATGGATTTGAACCTTCATGGAATTCTATCGGCCGAGAAATGTCCGGAAAGTCAGGTTGATCCGGGGCGTGGTGATTTTCTTGGTCTTGGGCATCGTATGAACCCAGTGATGCTGGGTCTCCCCTTTCATCACCAGCAGGCTGCCATCTTCAAGGAGCACGGAGACGACCTCCCCGGACTTGCGGTGCTTCAGCTTGAAGATCCTTTCCGCTCCGAAGCTCACGGAGGCGATCACGGGATTTCGACCCAGGGTCTTCTCATCATCGCTGTGCCACCCCATCCCCTCGGAGCCGTCATGGTAGAGATTCAGCAGGCAGGAGTTAAAGCGATGGGCGCACAGCTGCTCGACACGCTCCCTGATGAGCCATAGCGCAGGACTCCATGGGGAGGCAGTCTTGCTGGTGCCCGAATAGGAATAGGTGAAGCCGGCATCCCCCATCCACGCGACCTTGCGGGAAAGGACCCTTCTGTGGCCAAAGAGAATCACCTGATCATTCTCCCAAGGAGTCGTAGCCAGCAACTCCCTGAAAAGGTCTTCCGACTCGATGGAGTCAAAGAGAGCTGGCGTATATTCCACGACACCATCCCGTTGCAGGAGAGCGCGATCGATTTCTTTGAAAAGGGATGTCTGATCCTGACTCAAGACCAGTTGGGGGGGTGATTCCAGAAACGGGGTTTCCCGACATGACAATGCAGCGAGGTCCCGATGGCGTTCCCGAACCAGCGGGTCACAAAGAAAAGCAGGCGGGGAATCTGGTTCATGTTCGTTGGTCCAAGTTAGAGAGCCTTTCCTGAAGAGGAGGGATGGGATGAAAGACCGCCGTCTTGGCAGGAGAGAGGGCGATATCCGTGGCGTTGAGCCGTTCGATCTTGGACAAGAGATCACGGACTTCCCCGGGAGTCGCCAGTGAGGCCAGGAAGGAATCGGCCCGCCGCATCCAGAGCCTGTTCAGTGTTGGCCAGACGAAGAGTGCCAGAAAGCACCACGTGGTCATGACGGCTGCTCCACACAGTCCCGCCTGCACCGTATTCACGCATGGCAGGAGAGATGCCAACAGAATTCCCAGCAGTGTCCAGACCGCCACGATGACCAAGATCAGGATCCATGCCCCCGACCTGCGGTAATATTCCTCCCGCGCCGCAAGAAGAGCAGCCTCCCGCGGAGTAAGCCATTGGGCGACCGTAGTGGAGAGGGAAAGGACTCCACGGGGAGTGATGCAGCCATTGACCGTCTCCATGTCACCGGAATCAAACCAGCGAACGGGCCGCAAGGACATCCGCAGCGCTTTCAATTCGAGCTGGAGATTGTTCTCAAAAGCCTTCTCCGAGGAGCCTGCTTCGAAGAAGCGCCCCGCCGGAACAAACAGAAAAAGGAGCAGGATGACCGCTCCCGCGGCGAGGAGCATGGGCAAAACCCATTGCCGCGGTGCTTGAGAAAGCGCGGCGAAGAATAGGAATCCTGTCCAGAGACCTGCCAACGTGAGAAGTCGTTTTTGAAGCCAATCCTGGAGCCAAGCAGTCGTGGATTGACCGAGACGATTCGCAGCGTTCTCCAGTGCGTTTCCTGTCAGAAAATCAAACGGGAGGTTCGCTAGAGTCACTGCCAGTGCCACGGCCAGCAGAGCCGCCGAGGTCCCAAGAAGACCATGGACGCAACTCCCCCACAAAGACGCACTGAGGGCGAGTCCCCAGATCAGCGCAAGATTGGCACCGATCGATGTGATGCCGGCCCAAAGACGGATGCGTTGGTAGCTACTGGGATCCACCCGGGTACTTTGTGAAAAAGAGAAGGCCGGGTCAATGACCCGGCCTTCTTCGTGAATTTGCGCTCCAAGGCGAGCCTTGGAAACTATTTCCCTTCGGCGAAGCGCGCGATGCGGTTCGAGAGGATCAGGAAAGTCGGGGCCCAGAGGCCGACGAAGATCCCGAAGAGTTCCCCGTGGGTGCGCGCCTCAAATGTGGCTTCCTTGCCGCCGGCATAATACCAGATGGCGATGGAGGCGATGACGGAGGCGAGGCCCAGGACGAAACAGAGGTTGCTGAGGGGTTTCATAGGATGCCTTCATGACATGGTGTGGGGAGAACACCAAGACATCTTGACTAAGCAAAGCGACTATTTCTTTACATCGCGGCATGGTTTCAGCTTTTCAGCTTTCAGCTTTCAGCATTTGATCTCCCCATGACCCTACCCATCGCCCAGCGGATCGCGGCCCGCAAATTTCCTCCCTTCAGTCTCGAGCGCTTGCTCACGACCACTTTCGGCCCGAAGCCCGGTCAACGCCTCTGCATCCTGATTGATCTGGAGAATCCCGCCGAGATCAAGGACTTCGCCTTCCTGAAGAATCCCGCGCTCACGATCCAGAAACACGCCGTGGAGTCGTTCCACAAGCCGCTCAACTCGGAAATCCTCGCCAGGATGGGGCTCAAGGGCGGGGAGATCTTCGCCTACAAGCTGACAGGTGGCAGCAATCTGGACCTTCCCGACGAGGCCTACGATCCCTCCGGCAAGCAGGTCAGCCTCTCCAAGGATGTCTACCCGAACTACGACATCATCCTCTGCATCTCCACCTTCTCGGCCACCGCGCCTCTGACCGCCTTTGCCAAGCAGTACGGCTTCCGCGGCGCCACGCTGCACGGGGTGAACGAAGTGATCCTCTCAAGCGGACTGGCGGTCGATTACAACGATGTGAGCGTCGAGGCCGAAAAGCTTCGCCAAGGAGTCACCAAGGCTGACTGGATCGAGATCGAGTTTGCCTGCGAGGGTAAGGATCATCTTCTTCGCCTCATCCTCAACGGGCAGGAAGCCCAGAAGAGCCACGGTCTCTGCCTCGGCGACGAGCCCGATGTCGCGAATCTGCCTGCGGGTGAAGTCTATTTTGTTCCCGAGGGCGCCGAGGGTGCCTTCCCCCACAAATATGAGGACGGCACCCTGGGTCTCATGACCGTTACAGGTGGCCGCATCGTGAAGGCCGAACTCATCAAGGGGAGCGCCGCGACCATCGCCGCCCACAATGCCAAGCTTTCCTCCGATCCCGTCACCGGCGAACTCGGCGAACTCGGTCTCGGTACGCAGCTGCTTCCCGTCAGCGGGCGTGACATCCAGGATGAGAAGGTCCGTGGCACCGTCCATGTGGCCACCGGCCGCAGCGACCATCTCGGAGGACATCTCGTTCCCTCCATGTTCGCCGAAAAAAGCCACGCCACCCACGACGACATCCTCTTCGCCCCGCACAAGACCCCGGAAATCTTAGTGAAGCAGGTCCGGATGAAGCGCGGCGACCAGCAGGAGGTTCTGATCGAGGGCTACGAGCCCTCGGCGTATCTCGACTCGCTGGTGGCCTGATCATCGGCGTAGCCGCCGATGAAGGTAGATAGACTGAAGGCTGTTAGACTGTTAGGAGGCCGAGCGGCTTTCACGCCAATGACGCGGAGGGTTTTCCCTAGCTCCTAGCTCCCATTCACCACTTCATCGCCTTGATGCGGGTGGCGGCTTCGAGAGCCTTCTCGCGGCTGTTGAACGCGGAGATACGGAAGTAGCCCTCGCCGGCGCGACCGAAGCCGCTTCCGGGGGTGACCACGATATTGGCCTCGTTGAGCATCCGGTCGAAGATCTGCCAACTTGTCTGACCCGCAGGACCATGGACCCAGATGTAGGGGGCATTCACGCCGCCGTAGACCTTGAGACCCGCCGCCTCGACAGCCTCGCGCAGAATCGCTGCATTCCCCATGTAGTGACTGATGAGGGTCGCCACCTCGGCCCGGCCCTTCTCGCTGTAGAGGGCGGCCGCGCCGCGCTGGGTGATGTAGCTGACACCGTTGAACTTCGTCGTGAAGCGGCGGTGCCAGAGGGGGTGGATCGGGCGGTGCTCTCCGTTGGAGCAGAGTGAGGTGAGGTTCTTGGGGACGACGGTGAAGGCGCAGCGGGTGCCTGTGAAGCCGCCGTTCTTGGAGAAACTGCGGAACTCGATCGCGCATTCGCGGGCTCCCGGGATCTCGTAGATGGAGCGGGGCACGGAGGGATCGCTCACGAAGGCCTCGTAGGCGGCGTCGTAGAGGAGGATCGAGCCGTGCTTGCGGGCATAGGCGACCCATGCCTCGAGCTGTGCGCGCGTGGCCACGGCCCCGGTCGGATTGTTCGGGAAGCAGAGATAGACGATGTCGGCCTTCTCCTCCGGGATCGCGGGGACGAACCCGTTTGCGGCGTTGCACTCGAGGTAGAGGATGCCCGCGTAGGAGCCATCCTCGTTGGCCTCGCCGGTGTGGCCTGCCATGACGTTGGTGTCGACGTAGACGGGGTAGACGGGATCCATGACGGCGATGCGGTTGTCGTCGCCGAGGATGTCGAGGATGTTGCCGCCGTCGCACTTCGAGCCGTCGGAGACGAAGATCTCGTCATCCGCCACGTCGAGACCCCGGTCCCGGTAATCGTGCTGGGCGATCGCGGTGCGGAGAAACTCGTATCCCTGCTCGGGTCCGTAGCCGTGGAATCCCCCGTGGGTTCCCATCTCGTCGATGGCGGCGTGCATCGCCTCGCGGACCGCGGAGGGAAGCGGCTCGGTGACATCACCGATGCCGCACCGGATCATC
>JBEAOJ010000298.1:0-5114 GCA_041164985.1 Verrucomicrobiota bacterium
TTCCCGAATCGGGAGTCCATCTCGGCCATCGACGACTCTCCATCGTCGATCTCTCCGGAGGCGCCCAGCCGATGTCGACCGCCGACGGGAACCTGACGATCATCTTCAACGGCGAGATCTATAACCATGCCGATCTCCGCGAGGAACTGCAGGCCAAAGGGCACCTCTTCCAGACGGACCACTCCGACACCGAGGTGTTGCTCAACGGCTACCGCGAGTGGGGCGACGGGATGCTGGATCGCCTGAACGGCATGTTCGCTTTCGCCATTTACGATCAGGCGCGGGGCACCCTCTTCCTGGCGCGTGACCGCTTCGGAAAGAAGCCGCTCTACTGGTTCCAACGGGGCGGTGTCTTTGCCTTCGCTTCGGAGTTGACGGCTCTCCTTCATCATCCGTCGGCCCCTGTCAGTGAATCGGTACTCGCGCTGAAAAAATACTTCGCCTACGGCTACATCCCTGCGCCCCTCTCCGCGATCGAAGGGATCCGGAAGCTTCCGGGGGGGTGGTGCGGCACCTTCACGATCTCCAGCGGTGCTTGGGCGCCCCGCCGTTGTTGGGAGTTCCGACTGGAGCCCTCCGACGAGGAGGTTACTCCGGCGCGTTGCGAAGTCTGGTTCTCCGAATTGAGGGAGGTGCTCGACCGTGCCGTGAAGCGGCGACTGGTGGCCGATGTGCCGGTGGGTGTCTTCCTGAGCGGGGGGATCGATTCCTCCGCGGTGGCGGCCCTTGCGGCGCGTCATCTTCCCGCAGGGAGACTGCGCACCTTCAGCATCGGCTTCACCGATCCGACCTTCGACGAGCTTCCTTATGCGCGCGAAGCCGCCGCCTTCATCGGGTGTGCCCACGAGAGCGAGATCCTGGACCTGTCGCGGGCGAGGGAGTTGCTTCCCGGCCTGCTCTCTAGGCTCGACGAGCCGATGGGGGACGGGTCGATCCTGCCGACATGGCTGCTTTGCGGCTTCACCCGCCGCCATGTCACTGTGGCCCTTGGCGGGGATGGCGGCGACGAACTCTTCGCCGGATACGATCCCTTCAAGGCACTGGGGAAGGCCGCGCTCTACGACAAGCTTGTTCCCAAGGCGCTTCACCCCGCGATCCGCCTGCTCGCATCGCGGTTGCCCGTCTCTCACGCCAACATCAGCCTGGATTTCAAAATCAAGAGGACGCTCAGGGGGCTCTCCCACCCCGCCAGCTACCGCCTTCCGGTCTGGATGGGCCCTCTGGAGCCCTCGCAGATCGATGCCTATTTCGGAGATCGCACCACGCCCGAAGAGCTCTATAGCGAGGCGATCGAGGCGTGGGAGGCCGCCGGGGAACATGCCGACCCGGTCGACCGGACGCTCCAGTTCTTCACGCGCCTCTACATGCAGGATCAGATCCTAACCAAGGTGGACAGGGCCAGCATGCTTCACGGACTAGAAGCCCGCTCCCCATTCCTCGATCTCGAAGTGGTCAACTTCGCCCGTCGGCTTCCCCATTCAGTGAAACTCCGCGCCGGCACGACCAAGTGGATCCTGAAGAAGGCGCTGGAGCCGCTGCTCCCGGCCTCGATCCTTTACCGTAAGAAAAAGGGCTTTGGCACGCCGATCGGATCCTGGATCCGGGAGGGGGCCATCGTGCCGCAGATCCCGGGAGGGGAGGAGGGATCGCTGGTCCGTGAGTCGTTGGCGGAGCATCGTGCGGGTCGGAGCGACGAGCGTCTCTTCCTCTGGTGCCAGCATGTGCTGGGGGCATGGCGTGCAGAGCTTTCCGGACGTTCCGGGTGTACCGCCCATTCCCCATCGTGAGAATCCTAGTCCTCAACTACGAGCATCCGCCACTCGGCGGAGGCGGCGGCAGACTCGCCGCAAAAGTCGCTTCTGGACTGGTGAGGCGCGGCCATCAGGTCCGGATCGTGACAGCCGGGATGCCGCACCTGCCCCTTGAATCGGTGGAGGAGGGGATCGAAGTGAGGCGTCTGCGCGCCTTCCGCCGCCGCGAGGACACCTGCAGCGTTCCCGAGATGGCGGCCTGGGTGATGCGGGCGATTCCCGCAGCCATCGCCGAAGTGCATCGCTGGAAGCCTGATGTCATCCATGCCCACTTCGCCGTGCCGACCGGAGCCGTCGCTTGGGCGGTGCACAAGGTCACCGGGGTTCCCTATGTGCTGACGGCGCATCTTGGCGATGTGCCGGGAGGCGTGCCGGAACAGACAGGGAACATGTTCCGCTGGATCAAACCATTCACGGTGCCGATCTGGAGAGATGCCGCGGCCACGACGGCCGTCAGCAGTTTCGTGGCGGGGCTTGCGAACGAGGCCTACGGGGTGCGCCCCAAGATCATCCTCAACGGGATCGAGTTGCCGGCGACTCCCGAATTGAAGCAGTCGGAGATTCCGCGGCTCCTGATGGTCGGGAGGATGAGCGTGCAGAAAAACCCTCTCGCCGCCGTAAGTGCCCTTGCCTTGTTGAAGGATCTGCCTTGGACGATGTCGGTGATCGGCGACGGGCCTCTTCTTGCCGGGATGCGTGCCGAGACGGAACGGCTCGGTCTCGCCTCCCGGATCGAGTTCCGGGGATGGGCCACGGCCGCCGAGGTTTCGGCGGAGATGGGGAATTCCTCAATCCTGGTGATGCCCTCGCTCTCCGAGGGATTGCCGATGGTCGCGGTTGAAGCGCTGACCCATGGACTTGCCATTGTCGGAAGCAGGATTGGGGGGCTCGCCGACGTTGCCTGCGAGCCTGACGAAAGCAAAGCGGGTGGAAACGCCCGTCTCTACGATCTGGCCGAAGGGGTCGGGGGACTGGCTGCAGCGATGAAGCCGTTCCTCCTGAATCCACAGATCTTGATGTCGGCACGCAGGGCCTCGCTGGAGAAGGCTTCCGCGTTTGATCTCAATCATGCCCTCGATGATTACGAGGCTGTGTTAAAACAGGCTACCCGATGACTCCAGGAATCCGGCTTCTTCTCACGACCTTTGCCGACGAGGCGGCGGCCGCAACCGTAGTCCGGTCGCTTCTCGACGAACACCTGATTGCATGCGGCACCCTCATCCCCGGAGCCCGCTCGATGTACCGATGGAAGGGGGCCGTCGAGGAATCCTCGGAAGTGCAGGTCATCCTGAAAACCTCTGGTGAAGAAGCGAGCCGATGCATGGTCCGATTGGCGGAACTTCATCCCTACGAAGTGCCCGAGATCATCGAACTGGATCCGACATCGGTTTCGGCACACTACACCGCGTGGGTCCGGCAATCCGTGGGCAAGGATCAAGAGGGATAGGAGTTGGAAGCTGGGAGTTGGGCGGATATGAACCAACCGCAATCAGCATTTCCTTGTGGATCAATAATCAGCAACCGGGGATCAGCTGCTTCCCGGCACTTTTGAAGTTTGAGGAACGGGCGTCACGGGGTAGAAAGGGGATCTGCCATGACTGCTCCAGCCACACCCACCATCCTTGACCGGATTCTTGCCGATGTGCGGGAGGAGGTTGCCGGGGCGAAGCGTCTCCGCCCCGAGTCTGATCTGCGCGGGATGATTGCCGATGCCCCGCCGGTGCGTCCGTTGCCCGACGCCCTGGAGCAAGGCTTCGGGCTGATCGCGGAAATCAAGGAATGCTCGCCGAGCGTCGGTCCGATGCGTGCCGAAAATGTCGCGGAGGCACCCTTGGCCTACGAGGAGAGCGGTTCGGTGCGCGCCCTCTCGGTTCTCACCAACAGCCGTCACTTCGGTGGGAGCATGGAGCGGCTCCGCTCCATCCGCAACCAGGTCTCCAAGCCGGTGCTTCGGAAGGATTTCATCATCGGCGAGTACCAGATCCGCGAGGCGAGGGCATTCGGTGCCGATGCGATCCTCCTCATGGCCAGCGTTCTTGATGCGGCCCGACTCAAGGGATTCCATGAACTGGCCCTGGAACTCGGGATGGAGGCTCTCTTCGAGGTGCACGACGAGGCGGAGGTGGCGGCGCTCCCGGAAAGCGCGCGGATCGTCGGAATCAACAGCCGCCGCTTCAAGGCACCCGTCGGATCCGAGGCATTCGTGGGATCGACCGGTTCCTCGGAGAAAGATTTCAGCATCAGGCTCGACACTTTCGAACTCGTTGATCGACTCCCCGAGGGAACGATCCGGGTCGCCGAGAGCGGGCTGGATGCCGGCAATATCGCCTCGGTGGCCACCCGCTTCCATGCGGCCCTTGTCGGCACCTCCCTCCTGCGCGATCCTGACGGGATCCGTGCGGGCCTTGCAGCCTTTGAGGAGGCATTGGGAAGCCGCTAAGGAATCAGCGATTCCCTAATCCAGACCATCCATGAACTCCGAAGATTTTTCCATCGACCCCGAGTCGCCCGACACCCCGTTCGATGTTTCGCTGCGCCCTCCCATGTTCGAGGAGTTCTGCGGGCAACCGAAGACCATCGAGCGCCTGATGCTTCTTGTCGAGGCGGCCCGGCAGCGTGACGAACCGCTCCAGCACATCCTCTTGAGCGGTCCTCCCGGTCTCGGCAAGACAACCCTCGCCTACATCCTTGGCAATGCCATGGGAGCCGAGGTCCGCACCACGAGCGGCCCGACCATCGAGAAGGCCGGCGACCTTGCCGGACTTCTCACCACGATGCCGCGGGGCGGTGTCCTCTTCATCGACGAGATCCACCGGTTGCAGCCCGCGATCGAGGAGTACCTCTACCCGGCCATGGAGGATTTCCGCGTGGACATCATGATCGACCAGGGGCCGAACGCCCGCAGCGTCCGGCTCAACCTCGCCCGATTCACCCTGATCGGGGCGACCACCCGCGCCGGCATGATCAGCTCGCCCCTGCGCTCCCGTTTCGGGATGAACTGCCGTCTCGATTACTACGAGGCCGAGGAGCTTCGGAAAATCGTCCTTCGCACCGGTGGACTCCTCGGCATGCAGATCGATGACGAGGGGGCGCTCGAGGTGGCCCGTCGCTCCCGGGGTACGCCGCGAATCGCCAACAATCTCCTGCGCTGGGTCCGTGACTATGCCCAGGTCCGCACCGGCGGCATCGTGAACAGGGACTCCGCATCCAAGGCGCTTGAGATGCTCGACATCGATGCCGAAGGCTTCGACGAGATGGACCAGAGGATCATCGAGGGGCTCATCCATAAATTCGGCGGCGGCC
>JBEAOJ010000299.1:0-14928 GCA_041164985.1 Verrucomicrobiota bacterium
GCGGCTTGCCGACCGAGTGGATGCACTTCACGTACTGTCCGGTCCTTGCAATCTCGGGATACACCGCCGACCCCATGCGGGTCATGATGCGCATGTTGGCGACCACATAGGGGCTGTCGGAAATCTCGATGCCATACTGGGAGATGGGTGAGCCGATAGGCCCCATGCTGAAGGGGATGACGTACATGGTGCGGCCTTTCATGCACCCCTCGTAGAGACCGTTCATCGTGGCCTTCATGGCGGCGGGTTCGCGCCAGTTGTTGGTGGGGCCGACATCCTTCCGGGACTTGCTGCAGATGAAGGTGCGCTCCTCGACGCGCGCGACATCCCTGGGGTTGCTCCGGACGAGCAGGGAGTTGGGGCGCTTGTCGGGATTGAGCCGGATGGCCGAACCGGAGGAGACCATCAGTTCGCGCATCGCCTTGTCCTCAGCCTCGCTGCCGTCGCACCAGTAAACGGCGTCCGGCCTGGTGCTTTCCGCGATTTCCCAGACCCACTCGACCACCGCGGGAATGGAGGGTTGTTTGCCGCAGGATTTCGCTGCGTCGCGTGTGGTATTGCTCATGGCGTTATTTTGCGTTTTTTTCGAAGTGGTCGCAAGCTGCATCCCCACCGCTAGAGAGGGGAAAAGAAAAAAGAAAAAAGCGGAGTGTTTCCGGATGACAAAGCGCTCCGGGCGGCTTACTTTAAAGGGATATGGCAACCAATCCCGTCCTCGAGCGCGCAGATTTCGAAGTCGTCCCCGGTACCTCCGGGACCATGACCCTGCGGGGCACCGTCAACAAGTCGGCCATCCTCCTAATCCTCACGATCATCGGCGCCGCCTACACCTGGTCCGCCACGCGCAACGGCTACTCCACCGCCGGCATGGGATACGCCACGGTGGGAGCGATCGCCGGCTTCGTTCTGGCGCTTGTCACTACGTTCAAGCAGTCGTGGGCTCCCGTCACCGCGCCGATCTACGCACTCTGCGAGGGGCTCTTCATCGGAGGAATCTCCGCCATGTACGAGGCCAAGACGGGTGGCATCACCCTCCAGGCGGTCATGCTGACCTTCGGCACCTTTGCCGGAATGCTCTTCCTCTTCCAGGGGAACATCCTCCGGGCAACCCCGATGTTCGTGAAGGTGGTGGTCGGTGCAACCCTCGGGATCATGCTTACTTACCTGCTCGGCTTCATCCTCTCCTTCTTCCACATCAATCTCCCCATCTTCGGCGGCGGTCAGATAGGGATCATCTTCAGCCTCGCGGTCGTCGTGATCGCCGCCCTGAACCTCATCATTGACTTCGAGTTCATCAAGCAGTCGGCTGATTCCGGATCCGCTCCGAGGTACATGGAGTGGTACGGTGCCTTCGGTCTGCTCGTGACCGTCGTCTGGCTCTATATCTCGATTCTGCGGTTGCTTAGCAACATTAGCGGGAACAACCGCTAATTAACTAAGGCCAGAAAATATCAGCGGCTTTGCCGGTGATTGTTTATGCCAGCTCTTCCCTGAACCGCTTCGGTCTTTCTCCGCTCAGTGTCCTCCCTGCAGGACGATTTCGGTGATTACCGGCGGTTCGGGATCTTTGCCCGGGTAGATTTCCCCGATGCTCAGGGCGATGATGTCCCCTTGATTGAGTGGAATCGTCTCGAAGTGGAGATCCTGCCACTTCCAGGTGTCGGCAAGCCTGAGGAGTGCGACCGGCTTTCCATTCACCGAGAGGGTCATTGTCTTGACCCGCGCATGGTTGTGGAAGTCCTTCAGTGTTCCGATCATGCCGTTTGCGACCGAGAGACCGTAGAACGGGGTGTCCCGGCACTCGGGAGGAAGGCTCTTGGGCAGGCGAAACGTGATCGTGGAGTTCCGCCAGTCCTGAGGCGCCATCCATCCGGTCATGGCATCGTCATCGCAGAGTTCGGGCGCCGGTTTTGCAGGTCTCCCGCCCAAGGTTTCCCAGAAAAAGGCGCATCGCAGGGAGCACCCTCCCATGAAGTCCTGAAGCACGGGGTGGGTGACCTTCGCCTGGAGGACGGGTAGGTTGACGGAGGGAGTGGCCCGGGCGTGTGCAGCGATCGCCAGGGCAAGCATCACCGGGCGAAGCGGCCACTTCATCGTCCGGTTCTCCCTATGCCGCGCAGGATTTGCAGAAGCCGTAGAGGATGATTTCGTGGTCGGTTACCCGGAAGCCCGCGGGTGCCAGGCTCTTGAGTCCCCCTGCCACGCATTTCTGGAGGTCAAAGACCTGTCCGCAGTTGCGGCAATGAAAGTGATGGTGATGTCCCTTGTCGGTGCGTTCGTATCGCGGCGGCTGCCCCGGGATCTCGACGCAGCATACCTGCCCCTCCTCCTGAAGATTCTTCAGGGAGCGGTAGACGGTGGCGATCCCAAGGGAGGGAACCGCTTTGACGGCAAGCCGATGGATGTCATCCGGCAGAAGGGGGCCGGCCTGTTCTTCCAGGACGGCCTTGATGGCTTCCTTCTGGCGGGTTGTGCGTCGTTCGATGGCCAAGTCGTGACTATGCCCGGGAGGGTGCCTTATTTCAAGCCGTCGACGATGGTGCTGACATTATGCCTCATCATCGAGTCGTAGGTGGATGCCTCGGTGTCGCCCAGTCCGTCGGAGTAGAGGACGCCTCCGGTACGCGCTCCGGTCTCCGCGGCGATCTGATTCACGGCGCGGCTGTTCTCGATGCTCTCGAAGAAGACGGCCTTCACCCCCTGGCTCCTGATGACACCGATGATCTCTTTGACGTGTTGCGAGGAGACCTCCTCACCGGTGGAGATCCCCTTCACCGGCAGGATGGTAAAGCCGTAATCGCGGGCGAAGTATTGAAGCGCGTCGTGGGAGGTGACGAGTTTCCTCCGGGAGGAGGGAAGTTCGGCAACCTTGACCCGGCTCCAGCGTTGGAGCTCGTTCAAGGTGGCAAGGTACTCCTTCTCCCGGCCCGCATAATAGATCCGGTTCGCGGGATCCGCCTGTTCAAACCGATCGGTGACAAGGCGGGTGGCCCGCTTCATGTTCTCCACGCTGTGCCACCAGTGGGGATCCTCAACCTTGCGTCCCTCCTCGGTCATGGTGAGCGAGGGGACTGCCTCGCCCACATTCACGAACTTGCCCGTGACTCCGGCGGCCTCCTCGAGCTTGGTCAGGAATCCCTCCATCCCCTTCCCCGTGAAGAGGACGAGATCGGCCTTGGCCACCTTTTTCACATCCGAGGGGGTCGGCTCGAACTCATGGGGATCGATGCCCGGCTTGATGATCGCCTCGATCTTCACATGGTTCCCGCCGATGTTCTTTGCGAGATCGGTCGTGATGGTCGAGAGAGAGGCCACGGTGAGGTCGGCTCGGCCCGATGAGGATCCGAGAAAGAGCGCTGTGAGCAGCAGGGGAAGGGTGTGAATAATTTTCATGACGCTATTGATAATAGATTATTGACAACGCGGGGCCCTATTGATAAAAGCTAATCACTATCAATCATCCCATGCAACACCCATCCTCACCCAATCCATCACTCGACAGCTCACTCCATGGCGCCGGGAACAAGAACCCGATGATCCGCTTCACGGCGCTCTCACTGAGCATGGCCATGATCATGGCATTCGCTCCGGCGCGTGTTCATGCGTGCAGTTCATGCCCCAGCGGCAACACCGGAACGAGCTACAACTTCCCCAATGGCGTGGGGGGAATGGCCTGGATGCAGTACAACTTCGAGTCGCAGAGCCAGAACTACAGCGGATTCAACAAGGCCCCAGCCGACGCCAACCATGACAAGCTGATCCAGACCTCCACGATGATGGCAGGCTTCCAGTATTTCTTTAATGAGAAGTGGGGCTTCCAGGTGCTGGTTCCCTCAGCCAACACCCTCTACCGCTACGCCCCGCACAGCGACGATCATTCAGGGGAGACCGCGGAGGCCCATGCGGAAGAGGGACACGCCGAAGAAGGACATGCGGAAGAGGGCCACGACGATGAGCACCATGGAGAGAGTGTTGTCACCAAGCAGTGGTGGGCCATGGGCGATATCCGCCTGAACGCCATCTGGACGGGACTTTCCAAGGATCAGTCCACCGGAATCAACCTGGGTGTGAAGCTTCCTTCCGGAAACTGGACAGAACCGAATGTCGAGCGCTCCGTGCAGGTCGGTACCGGAAGTACCGACATCCTCTTCGGCTTCTACCATCGGCATCGCATCACGAGCGATGGGCTTTGGAGTTGGTATTCCCAGGCCAATTTGGATGCCCCGGTGATCTCGCAGGGAGGATACACCCCCGGCATCGCGGTGGATGTCGCGGCGGGCGTCTACTACTCGGGACTGAGTCTCGGGAAAGTGAAGATCCGACCCATCGGTCAGGCGATCTTCACCACGGTGGGATCGGATTCCGGCCCCAATGCCTCCGGCCAGAACAACGGCTTCCAGCAACTCTCGCTCGCGCCCGGCATCGAGTTTGAAGTCCATCCCGTGCGTGTCTACGCGGATGTGGCCATGCCTGTCATGAACAACGTCTCCGGCAACCAGCTCATAGCTCCGGCCCAGGTACGCGTGATCGCCAGCTACATGTTTTAGCGAATCATTGCGCGAAGGCGTCGGATAAGCACCTCAGCTCGTTCCCGGGACTTACGGTGAATCGCACGTTGAATTGCCTTGAGATCCGGGACATCGCCTTACCCTCATGATTGGAATCGTCAAAAACGATGATCGCGTAAACTCCCGGCTCTGGGGCATTCTGCGCGATCTCACGGACGGTCTGGCCCAGCAGATGTTCTTCTGGGGGTGTGATGTGACCCACCCCGGGGGGAACGGACTGAAGAGGGCGGGGCTTGAGCGGATCGCGCGACTGGATTCGGGAGGCGAGGGGACAAGCCGCTATCATATCGGGAGGGAAGGGGGACGGATCGAATTGCACGGCTTCTGCGCAGGATGGAGGCCGCACGATCCCGAAGCCGAGGGTGCGCTCTACATCCGCAGGGAACACAGGATATTCATGACTTCCGGGGAAACGAATCCGGGGCGCTATGACATGCGGCGACTGAGGAGCGGCACCGCCGGGGAGATCCTCTCGACGATGGGACCGTTCCTGCGCTGGTGGGCAGACTACGAGGAGTGGGCGGCGGAGACCTTCGGGAGCGACTGGCGCCGGTCGTGCTGGCGCGGATACCTGAAGTTGCGCCCTCACCGGCCGTGGTTTCCACCGGGGGAGGGGCTTCAGTGGCTGCGCGGGTTCATCGCCGCACCGTGCACCGCGGAACGACCCCGAAATATCCTCAGGAGCCGGAGGCCGACCGGGCTCCCCTTCCATTCAAGAAGAACCCAACCTTTCTCATGAAAACGAACACCATCAACCGGCGTCTCCCCGTCACCGTCCTCTCGGGATTCCTGGGAGCCGGCAAGACCACCCTGCTCAACAACATCCTCAACAACCGCGAGGGAAGGCGCGTCGCCGTGATTGTCAACGACATGAGCGAGGTGAACATCGACGCGGAGCTGGTCCGTGACGGCGGGGCCCAACTCAGCCGCACCGAGGAGAAGCTTGTGGAGATGTCCAACGGCTGCATCTGCTGCACGCTGCGCGATGATTTGCTCAAGGAGGTGGCGCGTCTCGCCGACGAGGGGCGGTTCGACTATCTCCTGATCGAGTCGACGGGCATCTCCGAGCCGCTCCCGGTGGCGCAGACCTTCACCTTCACGGACGAGGGGGGCAGAAGCCTGCAGGAACTGACGCGTCTCGACACGATGGTGACGGTTGTGGATGCCGCCAACTTCCTGACGCATTACGAGGGTTCGGAAACGCTTCTCGACAGGGAGATCGCGCTCGGGGAGGGCGATGAGCGCTCGATTTCCGACCTCTTTGCCGACCAGGTGGAGTTCGCCGATGTCATCGTGATCAACAAGACCGATCTTGTCGGCGCGGAGGAGCTCGCGGAACTGCGGGCGATCCTGCGGAAACTCAATCCCGAGGCCACGATCATCGACGCGGAGAGGGGGCGCGCGCCACTGGATCAACTCCTGGACACAGGGCTCTTCGACATGGAGAAGGCGCAAGCCTCGGCTGGGTGGCTCCGCGAGCTGAACAACGAGCACACGCCGGAGACCGAGGAATACGGGATCGGCAGTTTTGTCTTCCGGGCAAGGAGACCGTTCCACCCGAAGCGATACTGGGATTTCATCCATACCGAATGGGGCGGGCTTCTCCGGTCCAAGGGGTATTTCTGGCTGGCGACGCGCCACGACATCGTGGGGCTCTGGTCCCAGGCCGGAGGGTCGGCGGAATACCGTCCCGTGGCGCAATGGTGGGCTGCGGCGCCAGAGGGCAGCCTTCCTGAGGAAGAAGAGTCACGGATGGAGATCACAAGGGAGTGGAGGGAGCCCTATGGCGACAGACGCCAGGAACTTGTCTTCATCGGCCAGGATCTCCCCAGGGAGAAGATGCTCGAAGAGTTGGAACAGTGCCTTCTCACCGACGAGGAGATGGAGGCCGGGCCGAACGGTTGGAAACTACTGCTCGAGGATCCCTTCCCCGCCTGGACCGCTCCCGAGGCCGGGGGGGAGGAATCCGGGGAGGGTGATCCCGACTGATTTTCATGGTTGGAAGGCCCCGTCCGGAAACGGACGGGGTTTTTTCCCCAACGTATCTCGCGGATGGATGTCACTTTTTTCACCGGCTTTCTGGGCTCCGGAAAGACCACCACGCTCAAGCGCCTGCTTCGGGAGCATGGCGGGGGGAGGTCGTTCGGCGTCATCGTCAATGACCTGAGTGAACTGGAGGTCGACGGCGAACTCATCGGCATGGAGGAGCGTGTCTCCGTCAAGAACGGCACGCTGGCCCTCCTCAACAACGGGTCGATCTCCGGGGAGAAACTCGGATCATTTGCCGGGGAGGTCGCCCGGATGAAGCAAGGGGGGATCCGTCATCTCCTCGTGGAGGCCTCGGGGGCCTCGCATCCCGCCGCAGTGATCGATGCGATCCAATCCGTGGCCGGAACGACACTGCGCGCAGTGATCGCGATGGTCGATGCCCGTGCCCTTCTGCATGATCACGGAGGGGGTCTCGACCTCGTGGAGAGGTTGACTTCCCCGACGGAGGATGACCCGTGTCCCGCCGATCTTCTGGCATCACAGCTTCAATCAGCCAGCGTGATCGCCCTGACCAAGGCGGATCTCGTTCCCGAGTCGGAACTGGAGCGACTCCTGAGATCCCTGCACGCCATCAATCCCATGGCCACTCTGACTGCCTGTGTCTACGGGAAGCTTGATGCGCGCCTGATTCTCGAGTCGGCGCCTTACCGCGGAGGTGTCGTGGAGCAAAAGCCGGATCAGGGTGGCGCTCAACGCTACGATATCGGCACGACTGTGGTGAGGAATTCCCGTCCGCTTCATCCGCAGCGATTTCACACCCTTTACCGCGACCGCCTTGGTCTGGGGATCTTCCGGAGCAAGGGTTTCATCTGGTTTGCCAGCCGCCCGGCCGATGTCCTTCTCTGGAACCAGGCGGGAGGGGCCATGGGGCTTGAATGGCTCGCCACATGGAGGATAGCGATCCTGCAGGGAGAGGGCGGCGTTCCTCTCCTGCAGGAGGAGAAAGAGCACCTCCGCAAAGCTCTTCGGGATAGTGATCCCCTCTTCGGTGACCGCGGCAACGAACTCACGGTCATCGGGCACGCGATGGATCGCGCGGTGTTCTGCCGGGAGCTTGAGGAATGCTTCTGCACGGATGAGGAGGTGGAACACTGGCGACAAGGTGGCTCCTTTCCCGATCCCTGGCCGACCCGCATCAGGGAAACCGGTTGAAAATCAAGGAATCTGCAAAACACACATCAAATGATGAATGATACGAAATACACACCGGTCACCGTCCTCACTGGGTTCCTCGGCGCCGGTAAAACCACCCTGATGAACCGGATACTCACCGGTCAGCACGGACAACGCATCGCTGTGATCGAAAACGAATTCGGCGAGGTGGGCATCGACCACGAGTTGGTCATCAAGGCCGAGGAGGAAATCTTCGAAATGAACAACGGTTGCATCTGCTGCACCGTGCGCGGCGACCTTATCCGCATCCTCGGAAACCTCATGAAGCGCCGCGATCGCTTCGACCACATCCTCATCGAAACCACCGGCCTGGCCGACCCGGGTCCGGTAGTGCAGACGTTCTTCGTGGATGACGACATCAAGGAAAAACTCTCGGTCAACGCCGTCGTCACCCTCGTCGATGCCAAACACATCCTCGAGCACCTCGACGACAGCGACGAAGCAAAGGAACAAATCGCTTTCGCCGACCTGATCCTCATCAACAAATGCGATCTGGTCACCCCCGCCGACCTCGACCGACTCGAGGCCCGCATCAAGGGCATGAACAGCATGGCGCGCCTCCACCGAACAACCAATGCGGACATCGAAATCGCCAAAATCCTCGAAGTCGGCGGTTTCAATCTCGACCACGCCCTCGCCCAGGACCCGAGATTCCTTGAGCCGGAATACCCCTTCGAATGGGGAGGCATCTTCCGCCTCCCGGCCGGTCATGCGGAAATCACCGCCACGCTGAATCCCGATCCGACCATGCGACTCGCCCTCTTCCCCGTGGCCGACGCCAGCGAAGACTCACTTGCCACCGCCCGCGAAGCCGCCGTGCGGGCTTTCTCCCACAGAGAGGCCCCAGCCGCGCCGAGCGGCACGGGACTTGCAGCCGATGGCGCCCTGCGCGAACTCGTGCTGCAGGACGGTCCCATGTGCTGGACCCTGAGCCTTCCGCAGGATGGCTGCTACGCCCTCTTCACCGAGCACTACCCCGATGAACTCGATCTGCAAATCTCCGCCGTCGGCACCAACTTCACTGCGGCCCCCGCCGCCGCTTACAAACCCGACCACGAACACGACGAGGAAATCAGCAGCGTGGGCATCGAGACAGAGGGTGATTGTGATGGCGAAAAACTCAGCCGCTGGTTCGGCCGCCTCCTGCGCGAACAAGGTACTGACATTTTCCGAATGAAGGGCGTCTTCGCCGTGCGAGGACAGGACAAACGCACTGTGTTCCAAGGCGTGCACATGCTCCTCGACTCCAAACCAGGGGAGCCCTGGGGCGAGCGCCCGCGCCGCAATTCACTCGTTTTCATCGGCCGAAATCTCGACCGCGAAGAGCTCAACCGCGGATTCCGCGCATGCCTGGCATGACCGACCAACTCCCCGCCGAATCCTACCTCGGCGATACACAGCGTCACGTCCTGGACGACTACGCGCTCGATGCCCGCTGGTCGCCCGATGGCATGCACCTCGCCGCCCTGCCCAGCCAGGGGCGCATCGTCCTCCTCGCCGCCAATGCCGAACCCGTGGCCGAATGGTCAGCCCACCGCGGAGGTAACAGCTCGCTCGCCTGGCACCCCAGAGATCCCGTCCTGGCCACCGTCGGACAAGACGCCGTCCTGCGCATTCACTCAGCACCCTTCGGTCGCAACACCCGCGAAATCGAACTGCCTGCCGGATGGTGCGAACGCGTGGCTTGGAGTCCCGACGGGCGCCACCTCGCCGTGGCCTGCGGGCGCCGTGTCATCGTCATCGCCGCCGAAAGTGGAGAGACCTTGGTCACTTTCGAAGACCACCGCAGCACCGTGACCGATCTCGCCTGGAACCCGACGCGCGACGACCAATTCACCACAGTCTGCGACGGCGGGGCCAAAATCTGGCGCCTCGGGAAAAAATCATCCTGCGGACATTTCGACTGGGGAGGTGCAAGCCTACTTGTCACATGGAGTCCCGACGGACGCTGGGTCGTCACCGGTGACCAGACGCCGAGCGTGCATCTTTACGACACCGTCCGCAAAACGCCGCTCCATATCCAGGGCTTCGAATCCAAGGTGAAATGCTTCGCTTGGTTCGACCGCGGCGAACGCCTTGCCACCGGCGGCGGATCAGTCATCACCCTCTGGCCCTGCACCGGGCGCAAAGGACCCGACGGCGCCACGCCCATCGAGTTGGCCGGGCACTTCGGCGAAGTTCTCAGTATGGAATTCTATCCCGGTCGTCCAGTCCTCGCCTCAGGTGGAGCCGACGGACTCGTTCTCGTCTGGCTCCCGCTACAGAACAGCGGCCCCGCCCTCCTTGCCAGGAGCGAGGCGGAAATCACCGCCGTTCGTTGGAACCCCCGCGACTTAGTCATGGCCTACACCACCTCCGCCGGAGAAGTCTGCATCGGCGCCCTCAACACCCATCAAACCACCTCTGCCACCAATCCCTAATGACCTATTGACCCTGCACGCCGGACTCTGCCGCTCCAATCGGTCGCCGCAATTCAACAAAGCATCGAATTCATCAACTCATCCTCCTCCTCTTCAGCTCAAATAATCCCCGCTACCCATGAAAAACACTCTTGCTGCATTCTTGCTGGCCCTCGCTTTAGGCACACTCCCTTCGGCCATGGGGCAGTCATCCGCTTCCCCGGTGAAACGACTCAACATCGTCACCAGCTTCCTGCCGGTCCAATCGCACACCCTCGCCATCGCCGGCGACCGCGCAAATGTGATGCAATTGCTGGCCAAGGACACCGGTCCGCATGATTTCCAACTCACGCCGGCGGATGTCAAAAAACTCTCCGATGCCGACCTTCTCATCATAAATGGTGCGGGGATCGAAGCATGGCTGGGCGAACTGATTAAAAAGTCACGGAACAAAAAACTGATCGTCGTTGATACTTCGAAAGGAATCAAACTCGTGGAAAGCCCCGAGGAGATCGAGGTTGCGCACAATCACGACCACACCCAAAACCACGGGGATGCTGCGAATCCCCATATCTGGCTCGATCCTGTCATTGCAAAGAAACAAGCCGCAAACATTGTGGCCGCGCTTCAAAAAGCGGATCCCTCCAATGCTTCGGCTTACGCTGACAATGGCAATGTCTACGAGGCCAAACTCTCGGCCCTCGACTCCGACTACCGCTCGACCCTGGCTCCGCTTCCAAACAAGAACCTCGTCACCTTCCACGACGCCTTCCCGTATCTGGCCGCCCGCTACAAGCTGAACTATGTCGGCGCCATCTCGGAATTCCCCGAGAAGGATCCCTCTCCCAAGCAACTCGCCGCCCTCGTGGACAAAATCCACAACCTGAAAGTGGGGGTTCTTTTTGCGGAGAACGGATACGCCCCCGGACTCCTGAAAAAGATCGCCGCCGAGACAGGGGCCAAGGTCTCCGAACTCGATACCCTCGAGGTTGGGCAAGGAACCCCTACTGCCTACCTTGACCGTATGGGTGCGAATCTCGAGTCCCTCCGCAAGGCCTTTGGAAAGGGTGATTGATGAATGTGTCCGCAGCTGATTCCCTTCACGACGACATCGACCGGAAGCCGCTCCTCCGAATCGAACGACTTGGAGTGCGCTACGGTTCGCATTGGGCCTTGCGTGATTTCGACCTCGATGTTCACCGGGGTGACATGGTCGGAATCATCGGCCCTAATGGAGGAGGCAAGTCCACCCTGTTCAAGGCGATTCTGGGGCTTGTTACGCCAACCGCCGGAGGCGTGATCAAGTCCTCCGAAGCACTTCGCATCGGCTATGTGCCGCAACACCTCACCTACGACACCTCATTCCCCATCACCGTGGGTGAATTTCTCACCGTCAACCATCCGGGAAGGTTTTTCTGGTGCGGCGGAGTGGGGCGGAAACAAAAACGCGAAATCACCGACTCGCTCGAGCGTCTGCATGTCGCCGACCTGCTCGGGCAGCGGTTGGGAACGCTTTCCGGCGGTCAGTTTCAACGAATCCTTGTGGCGGCGGCCCTCCTTCAGAAACCGGAGCTTCTCCTCTTGGACGAACCCTCCGCCAGCGTGGACCGGCGCGGCAGTGACGACCTCAGAGACATCCTGAAGGAAATCCACCACGCCACCTCGCTTTCGGTGCTCTTTGTCTCCCACGACCTCCACTTTGTAAGCCACCTCGCCAAGAAGGTGTGCTGCTTGAACCAAACCTGCTGCGCCACGGGTGCCCCGGAGACCGTTCTCACCGGTCATTTGCTTGCCCAGACCTACGGCACCGCTGGGAAACCATGGCCGGGCCTCCAACCTGCCGAACCTCTTCCCCGATGAACCTTTCCGAGATCTGGTCCTACGAATTCATCCGCTATGCGCTCATCTCCGCCTGCATCCTCGGGCCGACCTGCGCTCTGCTGGGTGTCTATGTGACGCTTCGGGGAATGGCGTTCTTCAGTGACTCCCTCGCTCACTCGGCCGTTACCGGCGTGGCGCTGGGATTTCTTTTGGAGGAAAAAACCGGCCTCGCGATCGATCCCATGCTGATCGTCTTGCTCTTCAGTGTTTGCCTGGCCTCGTTGATGGCCTGGCTTTTCCATCGCACCACGCTGCGGCCGGACACGGTCATCGCATTTTCTTTCACCGGTAGCGTGGCATTCGGAGTCATCATTATCGCCTGGCTTCAAAAATACCGCCTTCTGGACGGCATTTTGTTCGGAAGTATTTACGCCAACGGGCCGGGGGACATCGTCCGCCAAGCCATTCTGGCATTGGTTGTCTGTGGATTTCTCTTTCTTCAAATGCGGCCGCTCACCCTCTCGACGCTTAATCCCGAGCTAGCGCAGACCCGTGGAATCCGTACCGGTTGGTTGAACTACGCTTTTGCTATCCTTATTGCGGCAACGGTCGTCGTTTCCCTGCGAATGCTCGGAGCACTCCTGCTGAGTGCCTTGATTGTGATCCCACCGGCCGCCGCCAAGCTCGTGAGCAACAGCTTTGCCGCACTTATGCTGGTCTCCGCCGTCATCGGACTCGCCGCCCCATTCTGTGGGGTTGTGGCTTCATGCCAACTCGACCTTCCCACCGGCCCAACGATCGTTCTGATGAACGTTTCTTTGCTGGTCGTGTGCTATGCAGTGAGTCTGTTCCTGGGAAATCGCACCCTGCTTCGCGGAGGCCGCACGGAATGAATCGCGATTACCCCTTGCAACCCTCCCCCCGAAGGCGGACTCCGGTGGGAGGCCTTTGCAAACTCGTCACACGACCCATGGGATTCAGGGGATGTGATTCGCGCGAACCGTCTCTTTTATGCCCCTCCCACATGCGATGCCCGCATCACTTTCTTTGAAAGAAATCCACCATGAAACAAAACATCACATTCTCACCACGTGTCTCCATTGAACAAGTTGAGGAGGGCTGCGAACTCGCTCCCAAATTTGACGCCGATGGGTTCATTCCAGCCGTCACGACAGATTATTGGAGCGGGGAACTTCTCATGCACGCCTACATGAACGAGGAAGCCCTTCGACTCACCATCGATACCGGCGAGGTCCATTACTGGAGCCGCAGCCGGCAATGTCTCTGGCACAAAGGCGCCACCAGCGGCCTTGTGCAACGCGTGCGCGAGATGCGTATCGACGACGACCAAGACTGCGTCTGGCTGCGCGTCGAGGTCGCAGGCTCCGGTGCGAGCTGCCATGTGGGCTACCGTAGCTGCTTTTACCGGTCCGTTCCCATCGGCGCGCCCGGGCAACCGCTCGTTTTTCTCGAAGAAGAAAAAACCTTCGACCCCGTCGCGGTTTATGGCGACGCCCCGAATCCCACAAAACTCTGAGAAACCGATGAGTTTTTCAGCACGGCTCCCGAGCATCGCGCCGGACCCCCAGTCGCAGCTAGACCCGAGGGGTATTTTCCTTAGTCGCGTAGGTATCCGGCGCGTTGTCCTTCCCCTTGCCATGTCGGGTTGGAATGGCGAATCCCGTCTCCTGCCGGTGGAAGTCACCGCCTCCGTCTCGCTTTCCGCGGACAAACGAGGGATCCACATGAGTCGCATCATTGAGTGCATCGGGTCCTGGGCGGAACCCATAGCCCCGGCATCCACCCCCCGCCTTTTGGAGATGCTTTGCAAAGGCCAGCACGCCAAAGGGGGCGCTCTCACGATGGATTTCAATTGGTTCATCACCCGCTCGGCCCCCGTTTCCGGAAAAACCACCAGTCTTGCGATCTCCACCCGCTATTTCAGCACGCTCGAACCCTCGGGCGTGGAATTCGGCTACCAGCTCAAGGTTCCCGTCACAACCCTCTGCCCATGCAGTCGTGACATCAGCTCCTATGGAGCGCACAGCCAGAGAGGATGGATTTCGGTGCGCCTCGGTTGGCAATGCCAAGGAGAAAACATCCCCCCCATTGCCGCGCCCTCCGATGTCACTGCCTCACTCATGGATTGTGGCAGCGCCCCGATTTATCCACTGCTGAAGCGAGAAGACGAGCGTGCCGTGACGATGCAGGCGTACGAAAACCCCGCCTTCGTCGAGGATGTTGTCCGGCGCTCCTGCCTCGCCTTGCGTCTCCTCCCCGGAATCAGTCGGTTCACCCTGGAGGTATGCAACGAGGAGAGCATCCACACCCACGATGCCTTCGCCCGATACGATTCGGACAACGATTCAGCCACTGTGGAAACATCAGTCCTATGAAAAAAACTCCTCTCATCCTCGTCGTCGGTTTTCTTGGAGCCGGGAAGACGACATTCCTGCAGGCGCTCGTCTCCGCGCTGGATAACGTTGGGCTCAAGGCCTCGATCTTCATTAACGATTACCAAAACGCCCGTATCGACGCCGAAAGATTCCGCGGCCTTGCCGACTCCGTGACCGCCCTCAATGGCGACTGTGTCTGCTGCAGTTCGCGCACAGAACTCCTCGCCGCGCTCGAAAAATTCCAGCATGAGCCCGGCAGAGTCCTTCTTATCGAAACCAATGGCACCACCGATTCCGAAATGCTTCTCGAAACACTCGCCTTCGCCCCTGCACTCAAAAAATTCACCCCGCCTGTCCAGTTCTCGGTGATCGATGGCCAGCGCTGGCAGCGCCGTTTCTGGCACAACGCCCTAGAACGTGATCAGGTCCGCACCGCCAACTACCTCTACATCTCGCGCACCGACACCATTCCGCCCGAGCGCATCCAGGTAGTCGAAGAATCCCTCGCCGAACTCGGTATCC
>JBEAOJ010000300.1:0-4329 GCA_041164985.1 Verrucomicrobiota bacterium
CCGTCGCATGTGGCGTAGACCTTGCAGTAGGAAAGCTTCAACTCGGAATCCCTCAACGCCGCCTGAGCGGCAACCCGGCGCACATTCACATCACCCTGTTCCCCGAGAAGATTACGGGCCCGCTCCAGTGCAGCCTTGTCCTGGGCGACCTTGTCGGTGGCGGTGATCGCCTCGGTCTGGGCGAGTTGGTTTTTGTCGACCGTCACGTAGAGATTGCCGACAAGGGCCTGCACCCTCTTCGCATAGTCGACGGCGTAGGCCGCCTTGGCCTCGCTCTGCTTGAGTTGAGCCTCCGCTGCGGCGATCTGGTCCTTGTAGGCCTGAATCTCAAGCTCGGTAAGGGCCAACTGCGCTCTGGCCTTCTCCGCTTCGGCCGCATAGGGACGCGAATCGAGTTCGAAAAGCAGATCCCCCCTGTGAACCAGTTGATTGTCCTTCACATGGATGGCCGTGATCGTGCCACCCACCTGAGGGGCGACTCCGATCACATTGGCCCGCACTTGGGCGTCCTCGGTGCGGGGATTGGTCCTGATGTTCGCATCGACCTTCATCGCCAGCACAGCGGCCGCTAGAAAGGAGGCAACGGAGATCAAGAGCCCGAGAATGCGCCTGAAAGTCTGCATCGGACGAGCGGGTGGCCCTTTCGCCGCGGAGTCCGGGGAGATGGCGGGATTTTCGCTCATTTGACGGCGAAGAAGAGAAGCCAAAGGATGCAGGTCAGGGAAGTGATCAAGGCCCCATAGACAAGCGGCAGAGGGATCAGGTAGGGAAGCAGGCCCGCTTTCAGGAACACGAGGTGCAATCCCCAAAAAAGGATCAACCCGCCGAGGGTGCATGCCAGCCAGGCAGGAAAATAGGCACCCGCAATGTTGATTTGCGGGTCACAGCCGGTCATCGTCAGGATGACGAAAGCAGCAGGCAACAGAATCCACCGTGACATCCCTTTATCCTAAAAGAGCACTGAGAAGCGCGGCAACGCTAATTGCCACGCTGGGACTCCTTTGCCAACTGACTGCCAAGCAAAGCGACTCTCCCGGATCCGTGGTCACGCGGGGACTGATTGTCAAAAAACCGTATCCGCTTGCCGGGACGGCCACCTCCTTCGACCCGGCAAGATCCTACGAGCTCTCCTCCCTGATCGAACTGGGACTGGCCAATAATCCGCAGACCCGCTCCGCATGGTTCGGAGCCCTGGCATCAGCCGCCTCGGTCGGGGAGGCCAAGGCGATCTACTATCCTCAACTCGGATTCACGGCCACGGGGGGATTTGACAACGGATACAACCCCATCCAGACCGGCCCCGAGACCTACGCCCGCATGAGCATCAATCCGGGGCTGGAACTCGAATATCTCCTGCTCGATTTCGGAAGGAGAAGTTCCGACGTGCGCCGGACGGTCGCTCTCCTGGATGCCGCCAACCTCACCTTCAGCCGCCGCATCCAGACCACCGTCTTCGCCATCCAGCAGGCCTACTTCGCCCATGTCGCCGCCCTCTCCCAGCAGCAGGCCGCCAAGGCGAACCTCGAGCTTTCCAGAACGATCCTTTCCATGGTGGAGGCGCAGGTCGCCAACGGGCTCGGCACCAAGCCCGAACTGGATGCCGCGCGCAAGACGCTCGCGCAGGCGGATTTCGACATGGCGGCGGCCGACAGGAACGCCGAAGTCTCCCTGGGGAATCTTCGCGTCGCCGCCGGACTGCAGGCGAATGCGCCGCTAAAGGTCGGCACTCCCGGTGGAAAGACCGACCTTCAGGGCATCTCCGGCAATGTGGACCGCCTGATTGACATCGCCATCGCCAAGCGCCCGGATCTTGCGGCCAGAACCGCCGAGATCAAGGCCAACCGCGCCGCCGTCGAGCGGGCCAAGGCCGACTTCATGCCGAAAGTCTCGCTGGTCGGCACCTGGTCGAGCGAAACCTACGGATACGGAGCGGATCTCAACAACGTGAGCGGCAACTTCAACGGCACCTACAACCATGCCGCCGGATTCGCGGTGATGAGCTGGGATCTCTTCGATGGATTCCAGCGCGTGGAGCGGGTCAAGAAGCGTCAGGCCGAGGAGTCGGAGGTCCGTGCCAATGCGGAATCAACGCGCCTGCAGACCACGCAGGATGTCTGGACCAGCTACAACGACTCCCTCAAGGCCGGCAAGCGTGTTACCTACGCCGACTCTTTGGTGGTTTCCGCGGAGGAGAACTTCCAATCCGTGCAGGCCGCCTTCCAAAACGGGCTCGCCAACATCACCGATCTGATTTCCAACCAGAGCGCCCTCGCCGCGGCGCGCTTTGAGCAGGCAGGGGCCAGAGCCGATTACCTGACAAGCCTTGCCTCCCTATCGCTCGCCATGGGCCAGTTCTCGACACCTGCGGGCACACAAGTCAAACCGGCCGCACTCTGAACCGCTTTCTGCGGTAACGCACCACAATCTTCCCCTCCCGTCCCTTAACAGCGGAGAGAAGATCCCATCGGAGTTCCTCTTTCAAAAAAGCTCCGGGCAACCCTGAGAGAGTCGGAATGGTTTCGTCTCCCAGAATCAGCGGATGGATCGTCAACTCGAGTTCCCGAGCTTCCTCAAGCCGGGAATTGGGAATGCCGCGGCGAAGAGGTTTTCCCGAGGCACCCAGCAACTTCCCGTCGAGGCTGATCGAGGCGCGGAGAGGCGCGGTCATGCCGTGTGAAGAATAATCAGGAAGCCCTTTCCTCTTCCTCGACCCGCTGTTCGATGGCCCCGACCTCACCCTCGATCTCGTGCAGGGAAACGGCCCCTGCACCGGACCGGTAGAGCATGCTCACCAACCCGCCGAGAAGCCCCCAGCTGACAATGATCGCGAATCCGGTGATGGAAATGAGCACGCCGAGATCCTCCGGCGTTCCGTACAGGGAATGAAGCATGGAGGAAAAGAGTTTTTCGCGGACACCGATCCCCGCAAGGCTGATCGGAAGGGCGCTGATGGTGTTGACCACCGGAATCACCGAGGTCATTGCCGCGGGTCCGGGATTTCCCTGGAAAGCAGAGGCGGCGAAGATTGCCCCGGCGAAGATGAAGAGATTGAGAGGCAGGGAGATCAGGACGGCAGCCACGACCGCCTTCCAGTCACGGGCATACACCGAGAAGGCCCGGGCGGTGTCGAGGATCGCGGCATGGCCCGGCATCCTTTGGGGGATACGCGCCGCCAGATGGAAACGGTCCACAATCAGACCGATTGCCACAAGCCCCAGGGTGAGGGCGAAGATGGCGCAGACCGCCACCGTGAAAGCCCTCACCATCGGAAGGGCGGTCAACTCCTTGAAGAACACCAGGAAGACACCGGAGGAAACGAGAATGAGGGCGAACATGCCGGTCAGGCGATCGACCACGACGCTCAGGAAGACGGCGCTCTTGGAACGGGGGGCCTCGCGCACGGCATAGAAGATCTTCACAAGATCACCGCCCGTGCCTCCGGGCAGGAAGAGATTATAGAACATCCCGATCATGACGAGCTGCCAGACACGGAACCAGGAAAGGGAGATGCCCTGCACTCGCATGAGCAACTGCCAGCGGAAAGCGCCGCAAACCAGCACCAGACCGAAGCAGACAAAGGCGGGAAGAAGCCACAGGGGATCGGCCTTGCCGAGCGCCTGGAGCATCTGGCCCCTTTTGGCGGGATCATGGAAAATCCACCAAAGCAGCAGCAGGGTCACGGAGGCCTGAACCAGGGTGAGGATGATTTTCTTGGGATTCATGAAGGAAAGAGTGTGTTCCACCGATCGGCGGCGTCGCGGATTTGCTCCGGCGACGCCTTGGGGGAGAGTTCCAGAATATAAGGCAGGGAGGATGGCAGAAGCGGGACCAGTCGGTCGAAGGGAATCTCCCCCTCGAAAGGAATGAGATGATCCTCATCGGGCCATCTGGCATCCTGAAGATGTGCCCCCACGGCGTAGGGTGAGATCTCCTTGAGCCACTGGGCATGATCGAGCAACCCGAGGCTTTCCCGCATCTGGGCGTGCCCGAAGTCATGCCAGTAGCGGAGATGGGGTGAGTCGAAGTGCTGGAGCAGTGCAAGAAGTTCGCGCTCCGTGGGGATCGCCTCGAAGTCACTGCGATTCTCGACGACCAGCGAGATACCGGCCTTGGAGGCCTCCTCGACGAGCGGTTCCAGGATGGCCATGACACGGTCGAGGTAGAGACGGGCATTCTTTTCACGTTTCCGGACGACCTCCAGCTTGCTTCGGTTATAGTCGCGGGAAGCCACCCCCTCGCCTTTCAGTTCTTCAAGAAGGGAATCGGTCATTCCGCGCAGAGTGGCGATTCTGCCAAGATGCAGCACCACGAAGCGGGCTCCGAACTCCT
>JBEAOJ010000301.1:0-10189 GCA_041164985.1 Verrucomicrobiota bacterium
AGGTTCGATTCCATCTAGTCCATGCACTCGGAGATGGCGAATTGAGTGTCAAGATGGTCGAGCGACTCTACCGCGCCTGCGTCTTCACCCTTGACCGCTACATTCCGGCCTTCATGCAGCATATCCATGCCGGCTACACCCCGGAAGATGCCATCTTCCATGCCGAGCTGGACCTTCAGCTCGAACGTCCCGCCAACGGCCCCAAGCCGTCGAAAAATGCATGGGCGAATCCAGAGACCACCACACAACCCCATCCGTTTGACAGCACAAAGGGGGAGGCAAAAACTCGCCCAAAGAAAAGCCCCGGAGGGCAGGACGAATTACCCCTTTAGATCGATGCCCTCCGAAACCCTCCATCTTCACTACCGGCGCGACTATCGTCAGAACCGCCGTCGCCCCAAGCACCCCATCCTGCAGGCCATTGTTCGGCTGACTCTCCTGATCGTGGCACTCGGGATCGTGATCGGTATCCTCATGAGGCTGGGATTCATCCAAGAACCTGAGCGAGAGATCTACGTCGCGACAGGATTTCTAACTTCCCCAGTATCCTATCACTCCCAATACTTCTATCCTACAATCCATACCCACGCCTCTGGCGCCTGATTTCATGGGCTTTTTCCGGTTCCGCCGCAGTATCAAGATAGCTCCCGGTATCCGCTGGAACTTTGGGAAGAAGAGCACGTCCCTGAGCATCGGTGGACGGGGGGCTAATTACACCGTTGGCACCTCGGGTAGCCGCACCACGGTAGGTATTCCCGGCGCTGGTCTCTCCTACACCGAGATCCACAACAGTCACTCCCGCGTTGCAGCCCGCAACCCTCGCATCCCCACTCCCTCTGAGTCATGGATCAGGAACAACCGGATCAATGTCACCATCAGCACACCGGATCGTCAGCCGGGAGAAGCTCCCATTCGTCCCGATCAACTCGACACCATCAAGTCCATTACCCCTGACTTTGACCTGAGCAAAGTGAGCGGTTTCGGGGAGATCCAGGCCGAGAGTCTCATCGAACAGCTACGCTACCAGCAGAAGGAGGCATCAAAGACCCTGCTCAAGCAGTTCTATGCCCAGCACGGACATGCCATCCCCGATGACTTCATCGATCACTGCTACGACTATCCTGACACGCCCTGGGTTCAGCCTCGAAAAAGTGGGGATGTGGCATTTGGATCGCCATCGGAATCATTCTGTGGGTGCTTATTGTTTTTCTTTCAAAATAGCTTTTTATGATTTGCGCAGACATCTCCTGTCATTGAGTAACGATAAATTCCCTCCATGCGCAATCATCCCAAAACTGGCGAACTGATTTTCTCCCCAAGCGACTTGGTTCGCTATCTTGAGTCCCCGTTTGCCTCATGGATGGATCGTCACCATTTGGAAAACCCCGGGCTCCTCAAACCCGATCCTCAAACCGAGGATATGAAACTCATCGCCGAGTCCGGAATCACCCATGAGTCCGTCGTCCTGAAGGAATGGAAATCCAAGGAGCCTTCCCTGGTTGAAATCCACGACCGAAACCTTGATGAAGCTCATCGCCTGACCCTTGAGGCCATCGCCAAGAAAGTCCCCGTCATCTACCAGGGTGCTCTCCGGCACGGAAGTTTTGCCGGTTTCACTGATTTCCTGGAACTGGATCCATCCACAGGCACCTACCTCCTGTGGGATACGAAGGTCGCCCGCTCCATCAAACCCTATTACGCCGTACAGCTCTGCTGCTATGCGGAGATGCTCGCACACACCCCTGGCACAGGGATGCCTGAGTTCTTCGGGATCATTCTGGGCACGAACGAGCGTCCCCAGCTGCGTATCTCCGACTATTACGATTACTATCTCTCCATCAAGGAGGGTTTCCTAAAGCTCCAGGCAAGCTACGACGCTGATCTCGCCAATCGTCCTGAGCCGGAGCCCAGAGCGGATCACGGCAACTGGAATTCCTATGCAGAAGAGTATTTCAACAGCACGGATCACCTCGTAAAAGTCGCGGGCATCTCGGTAAATCAGATCAAGAAACTCCGGTATGCCGGCATTGATACGGTTGCCAAACTGGCGAATGCATCCGGCAAACAAGTTGAGAAATTACTGCCGGCGATGGTTGAAAAGCTGGCTGCCCAAGCACGCCTTCAGAAAGCCACGGCTGAAGCACGCAAACTCAATCCCGATGCCTTGGCTGTCTTCGAAATGATTTCTCCCGATCCGGACAAGCCCCACGGGCTTGCGCTGCTTCCGGAAGCAGATCCTGCCGATGTCTTCTTCGACATGGAGGGTTATCCACTTGCAATCGGTGGTCTCGAATATCTTTGGGGAGCGGGATATCTGGAAAATGGTGCCTTTGCCTTCAAGGACTGGTGGGCACACGACCAAGATGAGGAAAAACAGGCTTTCCGTGCCTTCATTCTCTGGGCTCATGCGCGGTGGAAGGAAAATCCCGGCATGCATATCTACCACTACGCTCCATACGAGGTGGGTGCGGTCAGGCGCCTGATGTCCCGTTACGACACATGCCAGGATGAGGTAAACGACCTCCTGCGCAACGGCGTCTTTGTGGACCTTTACCAGATCGTGAAAAAGGCTCTCCGCATCGGAGACAAGAATTACTCCATCAAGACAGTTGAAAAGCTCTATAGGGCAGGCCAAGAGCGCTCCACCAATGTGGCCACCTCGATCGGATCCGTGGTCTATTATGCCCGTTGGATGGATAGCGGGGAGGCGAAGGATTGGTCATCCAGCCCGATTCTCAAGGAAATCCGTGATTACAATGAGGATGACTGCAAGTCCACTTGGGAGCTTGCGGGGTGGCTTCGGAACCTCGCCCTCCGAAACGATATCGCTTCATGCCCGGCTGGATCCGCGATCGAGGAGAGTGACGAGGAAGACGACGGTAAGATTGCCAAAGCTGAAGAAAAAAAGGCAAAAGCTGCCGAGTTATTGAAGGAGCATTTGGAGATCGTTGAGGGACTCAGGGCCAAGGCCAACGATCCCATCGCATCGATTCTTTCGGATCTCATGGGTTTTCACCGACGGGAGGAACTTCCCGTCTGGTGGCGTCTTTTTGATCTGAATGACCAAACGGAAAATGTGCTCAGGGATGCTCCCGAGTGCATTGCGGGGATTGTCATTCAAGGAGCGCCTCGCGTTGAGAAGCGGTCCTTGGTTCAGCAGTACACCTTTGACACCACACAGGAGTGCAAGATCAGCGAGGGCGCATTCGTGATGTTCCAAGGGCATCTCAATGCAAAATTCACTCTCCTGTCGCTTGACCTTCGCGGGGGCACCCTTGAGCTCAAGATTGGACAAAAAAAGATCCGGGACTGTTTTGGCGGCGCATTCCCTTCGCGGGGAAGCATCATCCTGAGTGAAATTGTCCCTGCTAAATCGATTCAGGATGCCATCAAAGATATCGCCAGAGCCTACCTGAATACCGGAGAGATTCCTGAATCGCTCCAGTCACTGCTCCTGAGAGTACCCCCCAACCCTCAGATGCATCTCCCGGCGGAGACGGCTTTGCAATCGGCGCTTCGGGTTTCCCAAGACATGAAGGGAGGATGCCTTGTGATCCAAGGCCCCCCGGGAACAGGGAAGACCTTCACGGCTTCCAAGGTGATTGCACAACTCCTTTCCCAAGGGAAGCGCGTGGGGATCACCTCCAACAGCCACAAGGCTGTCTTGAATCTCCTCAAAGGGGTCGTCAAGGAATGCCCAGCCGGAATACAGGGAGTCCGGGCATCTGGTGATGAGGATGAGATCCCGGAAATCCCAAAGACAACCAACCAGAAAGCCATCTCCGAGTATCACGGGGGTGTTATTGCCGGCACATCCTGGTTGTTTGCCCGCAGCGAATGGGAGGGTAAGCTCGATTACCTTTTCATCGACGAGGCCGGACAAGTCAGCCTGGCCAATGCGGTCGCCATAAGCCGTAGCGCCGCGAATCTGGTGCTCATGGGTGACCAGATGCAGCTGGAACAGCCCATTCAGGGAACGCACCCAGGTGATGCTGGACTCTCCGTTCTCCAATACGTTCTCTTTGATTCGGCCCGCAGCCTCCCCAACGCGCCTGTTTTTCACCCGGTTGTTCCGGCGCATTCAGGGATTTTCCTAGGGGAAACTTACCGGATGCATTCCTCGGTATGCTCCTTCATTTCAGAAAGCATTTATGAAGGTCGGCTCTTGGCGCATCCGGATTGCAACCGTCAGAAGATCCAGGTTCCGCCGACCGCCACTCTGGTCACCAAAGAGCAAGGCATCCAGTTCTCCCCTGTGGAGCATGAGGGCAATACTCAGCGCAGTGAGGAAGAGGTTTCCCGCGTGAAGGAGATCGTCTCCGAACTTCTTGGACGTGCCTACACGGACAAGAACGGTGTGACCCGCCCCCTCGGACTTGCTGACATCCTGATCATGAGCCCCTACAACGCCCAGGTGAGCGCACTGAAGCGTTCGCTTCCCGATGGCGCACGCATCGGCAGCGTTGACCGTTTCCAAGGTCAGGAAGCGCCGGTTTGCATCTATTCGCTCTCATCAAGTTACGGTGAGTACGGATCACGGGGCCTCGGATTCATCCTCGATCAGAATCGCGTCAATGTCGCCATCTCCAGAGCGCAGTGTTTGGCCATCGTGGTTGCCGATCCACGGATCTCGCAGACCTCGGTCATTTCGCTTAAGGAGATGTCCCTCCTGAGTCTCTTCTGTAAAGCTTCCCGTTCAGGAAACGCGATGTGAATCTATCTTACGGATTTTGAATTCCGTAAGATAACAAGCAATCGAAGTCAGAAACCTACCATCACGAAAACTTCTGATCAGGGCAAAGACGGTCTGCTTCTTCAACAAGATCAACCAACGCCAGCTGCTTCTCCTCAGTCAGCATGTGCCGCCAAGAGGCAGCGGCAAAGACCCCCCACTCTCGGATCTCCTCCGCGTTCTGCTTACTGAGCCAGATTGCCATCTCTCCCACTAACAACCTCGGCGGGATCCACTGAAATTCTTCGGGTCTCACTTGAGCGGGGGGCGGCAACGCCTCTCCAGCCGCAACCTCCACCTCCCGGCGTTCCTCCCACTCCATGTGGAGTTCCAGGATCTCCAGATAGCAGTCATGCACCAGCCCGTGGACATAGCGGTAGAGAGCCTCCATCGCCTCGCACGGCAGGAATGCGCTCCACAGTCGGAACTGGCCCTCCTCATCAGGAAGCCATGTCGCCCAGCGCTCCATCCATTCCATGACATCGCGTGCATCCGGCGCCCTCCCATCGAACCAGTGGGAGTCCAAGATCTCCTCTTTCGAGGATGCCTGCAGCAGGACATGACAGGCCTCGTCCGTGAATCTGCGCATGTCACCGTCCGCAGGCGTGATCAGCTTGAGAAAAGGACAGCAGGGATAGGGTTCCTCCTCCCCGTTCCATGAAATCTCACACAGATCCTTGGCCATCGAGATCGACTGGTCCACGAGAGAGGCGATCCGTGGACGCCAGTTGTTGATGATCCGATCCGTCTCGATCGAGGATCCGGCGAATGGCTCCGAAGGTTGAAGTCGGATCGGAGGATTCGCCCCCCAAGATTCCGGCCACTCCATTTCGCACGACGTTTCGGAGGGAGGCGGAGGAGCCATGGTGAGGGGAACATCGCCATCCATGAAGGTGGCGGTAAAGCGACTCTGATTCATCGGTTGAAAATATGGTTCAACAAGGATGACAGGGAGTGTCGCTGAAATCGTCACCCCCGATTCCGGGGTGACTGTCACTCGAGACACAACGAGGTATAATCATGGATCCAACCAACCATCCCTTGATCCCATGAATGTCATGAACCTCATCAACGCCTACCGCACCCCCTCGGACCGAAACCTCTGGTGCTTTGACGAGCCGCGATTCGGCCTCGTTCAGGAGCTTTTCATGCACGGGGCCTCGGCCTTCATCTCAGCCGTTGTCGGGGATCAATGCGAGCGTGCCGAACTGATCTTCTCCACGATCCACTTTCCCACGGCGAACTGCATCCTCAGCCGCACATGGTCCGGAGAAAGGGTCAAGGAAGGCGGGTGCGAGTATCTGGCCCAGTCTCCCATTCTGAAGGATCCCAAGGACCCGAATCAGAAAATCATAGAGATGGAGGCTGTCTGGCTCTGCCCTGCCATGATGTTCTACTTCAGCGGGGATACAGCCCCGGAATTCATCTACGGACAGATCACCCCGAAACAGTAATTCCCATGGGCTTCTTCCTGGAACCTTCCGAACAAGAGATCCGTCCCCTCCCTGTGAGGAAGACTCCGTTTCTCTACTATGTGCCCTCCACGCTCCCCCATCTGGAAACCTATACCCATCTTGATGTCGAAACCAACCTCTACGAGCACCCCGAGGGTGGGCAGCTACTGGTCGAGCGTATGGTGGTCGCACTCGACGATCGTGACGAACTCGACGGTTACCAATTCCTGTGCGACCGCGCAGCAGGCATTCCCGGCTGCACGGTGAATCCGGTCACCCTCCAAACCGGGTTTAGCATCCTCAGCTACACCGAGCCTTCCCCGGAATGGGAGAACCATGCTGATGTCTGCTGCGAACTATGTGCTGTCAGGGATCGCAAGTTGGCCAGCATCTCCTTTCTCTCAACGGTCCATCAGGACTTATTGGCCGATCCGGCCGTGTTCTTCTACTCAAGGACCATCAGGCAGTTCGCCCGGATGACGGAGTGGATCTAAAGCGTAGGCACCCCTTGTTTTCTTTAGTTGTGCTTGGACTTCAATTCACCTTCAGCCTAAGAGCCTACCAGCCTATCCATCACACCGGCACGTCGAGCAATCCTGGCCAAGTTGAGATGCTCGATCAGTCTGTTGTCGGCCTCGTGATGACTGCCAGCAACTGCTGGGCACGGGTCACACCCTGAATGAAGGTCTTGGCTTTGTACTCATTCCGGGATGCCTCGCTCCAATCCGGCAGCCCCACGACAACGACGCCTCGTCTCTCAAGCCCCTTGGCTTTGTTGATGGAGACGGCCCTGATCATCTCCTTGGTGAGATTACCAGCGCCGGTCTGGAACGACACCCCGTTGATCTTTCCCTGTTCCAGCCATGACGGCACGGCACTGCTGCTCGGGTAGAGCACCATGATCTCGTGCGGCTTGGCCAGCCCCTCTCTGATCCACCGCTTGACGATCTCGGCGCACCTCATCCCCTCATCTTTCTCTGAAACTTCAGGGATCAGTTCGGGCTCGGGGCCTTCCGGGAGGATCACCCTCGAGTGATGCATATCCCGTAGCAAATCCCCCGAGTGATGCCCCTCCAGCGTGCGGAAATAGCTCCTCAGCTGTCGCGTGTAGCGTAGCGGATAGGAAACCCTCACACTCACCGGCTGCATCAGGGAATTTCTTAGCGACTCCGGATTGAAACCACCCGCCCTGAGAGAGAGACGCTGGGCTTGGTCATGGAAGATGGCGACGGGCGCTTCGCCCCCTTTTTTTAGAAGTCCCAGATAGATCGTCCACCATCCGGGGCCGGAGGCATGACCGTCGATCGGCGGCTCGGTATTGTGATCCTGTGCCTCATCGACGACGAGCGCATCATAGGGCCGCTCAAAGCCGGTCTCCGCAACCTTGGCAGCCAAAGCGCCGGGCAACTCCCTGTCATAGTAGCGGCTTTCCTCCTCTCTGGATCCAAACTTCACTGAATCAGGATGTCGCAGGAGCTCGGCTCCGAGGGACTGGTAGCTGCGAACAGTGATCCCCGTGTGCTTTTTGGCACAGACAGCGCGGAGCCATGCCTCCAGCTCCAGATTGTAGCAGAGGAAGAGAACCTTCCTGCCCGACGCGGCCCATCTGCTTGCCTGCTCCAGCGCCAGCCAGCTTTTTCCCGTGCCGGGACCGCCGCTGAAGATCAGCTGATCATTCCCGGCAAGCGCATCGAGGATCTCAAAGTGTCCGCGCGTGTGGTGTTCGATCACCTTGTCCGCAAAATCAAGCACATGCCTCGTGGCTCCCGCAGGCATTCCGATCGCAAAAACCCCGTCGAAGATCCTCTTTGCCTGATCACGGGAGCATTCCAGATGACGCCCGTGGAAACGGCTCCTCCACCACCCCTTGAAATCGCCCAGATCCCCTGCCGCCGCCACCCTGTCCCGCGCAGTACCTTCATAGGATACTTGTTCGGGAGAAAGATTCACGTCCGGGAGTGCCAATACCCGGTCGACATAGGGCATCTTGGCCCCGATCTGATCCGCCTGATTACGAAGGCGCTCCATGGCCCCCTTCCACTCGCGATCCAGTTGCAGGAAAGGATTTTCCTTATCCGAGGTATTCCACTCACCCGTTGCGGGATTGGGAGCCGGGTGACCTCCCTTCGCCTCCATCACCAGCACATGACCATCAGGCCCCTGAATGACAAAATCCCCCTCGCGTGAAAGATTGGAATAGGGATCCGTGTAGAAGAACCCCCACCGCACAGTGAACGAGTCATCAAGACTCTGGAGAAACTCCGCCACCTTCTGCTCGCTGGCCGGGCAGTCCTCGGGAGAGTTGTAGATGATCCAGCGGGGCATGAAGTCGGTCAGATGGGCTGCGCGTCGATGCTCAGACAGGAGCCAAAGTTGCACGGATTTTCAGATCCGTTGCCACGATGAATCCCCTGTTCCACAAATTGGATTCTTCCATGGCAAACAGTGCCCCGATTCTCTCCTCGAGGGCGCGCCTTGAGGGATCACGCATCCTGATCAGAAGGATCCCGTGATGCGTTCCGGGAGCGAACTTGCGGATATCCGAGAAATCCAGATCCTGAGTGATCAGGAAGCGGCCGTCCAGCTGGGCCCTTTCCCAGACGATTTCATCGGATTTGCCATTGACCCCCTCTTCCTCGACCGTGTCGGTTTCGTGCCCAAAGCGTGAAAGAATCCCCACCAGCGTGGAGGGAAGATTCTCGTCTAACTTGATCCTCACGCTGCTACCGGGACGGGTGGCAACGGGAGATCCTCCTCGGCCGAGGAGGCGGCATAGGCAATGACAGCCCTCACCGCCTCATTGGAGAGAGTAGGGAAGGCTTGCAGAATCTCCTCGATGGAGTCTCCATCCGCAAGGGAGGCCAAAACAGTACGCAAAGTCACCCTGGTTCCCCGGATCACGGGTTGACCTCCGCAGATCGACTTGTCGGAAACGATGTAATCCTTGAATGCCATGGCTTACCTATACGCCCGAAGGGACATAGGGTCAACCCGGCCCCGGGGTTGAGTGCTTCATCCGTGCGCCGCTCTCTCTGTAGCCCTGATTCCCGACCCATCGCTTCGGTTATTTCAGGCACCTAAAAGCCTATTATCTGTCGGTCCTCCCCGACCAGACATCCTCATCCACTAGCTCGTGAATCGGACTACCTATGGTATGATTAAGCCTCGTTCCCACGAGCCTTTTGTCTAAACCACCAATAGCCTCCCCTCACACCGGCACATCCAGCACCCGAGCAGAGTTCAGGTGTTCAATCAGGGAGGTCATGACCTCGTCAGGGATGACATCGGCGTCGATCTCAATCTCGAGTTCCTCTGTGGCGGCCTCAATCTCTTCGAGAGTAGCTTCGAGCTCAATCGTTCCCGACTCGTTCTGCAAAATCATCACATCGGCACCCGGGCCGTTGCTGCGCATTTCATCAGCATCAGGAAGCTCGGAAAAATCCTTGGTTGTATAGGTTTGCATGGATTCTGGTGTTAGGCCGCAACCTCGCGGATGAGTACCTCGGCGGGGATGCCAAGGCCTCTGTGGAGGGCACGGATCATCCCGATGCTCAGGGCGCGCTTGTGATTGAGGATCTCAGAGACGCGGCTCTTGCCGGGGAAGAACTGCTCCAGATCCTTCTGGCGCAGGCCCTCTTGCTCCATCCGGAACTTGATCGCCTCTACGGGATCGGGAATGTCCATGGGGAAGTTCTCTTCTTCATATCGCTCCACGAGCAGCGCCCACAGCTCCAGCTCCTCCTCCTCTGGCGAACCGGGGGCGGCGTCCATCAGCTTCTCGATACGGGCGAGCGCACCGGAGTGTTCCTTCCTGTTCTTGATGATCTTGGGTTTCATGGGCTGGATCAGATGGTCGCGGCGTAGATCCTGTCGTAGTCGGCATGCGTGCCAACGAACCGGACGAAGACGATCGCGGTGTTGTAGTGGATCTTCACGATGAGGCGGTAGGTGTTCCCCTTGATGTTGAATACCACGCGGTTTCCGGGCAGGACATCCGCCGAAG
>JBEAOJ010000302.1:0-9849 GCA_041164985.1 Verrucomicrobiota bacterium
GGCTGGCCCATGGATTCCGACCGCCTCCAGAAGGGGGGCAACTTCACCGACGAGTTCTTCGAGCGCCAACTCGAGCAGATCCGGGAAATCCGGCTCTCCGAGCGCAAGTTCTACCAGAAAATCACCGACATCTACGCCACCGCCCTGGACTACGACCCTTCTGCCACGGCCACGAAACGCTTCTTTGCTGCCGTTCAAAACAAGATGCACTACGCCGTGCATGGCCAGACCGCGGCGGAGTTGATCGTGGATCGTGCGGACCACAGGCAGGACAACATGGGGCTGACCAGTTGGGAGGCCGCACCCAAAGGAAAAATCCAGCGATACGACGTTTCCATTGCCAAGAACTACCTCTCGGAGTTCGAGCTGGGGCAAATGCAGCGCATCGTCTCCGCATACCTCGACATGGCCGAAATGCAGGCCATCCGGAAGATCCCGATGACCATGGAAGACTGGGAAAAGCGCCTGAACGGCTTCCTCCAGCTCTGGGATCGCGAAATCCTTCAGGACGCCGGCAGAGTCACCGCGGAATTGGCAAAAACCCACGCCGAATCTGAATTTGAAAAATACCGCATTGTGCAGGATCGCCTCTATGTCTCCGACTTCGATGTCGAGGTGCTGCAGATAGAAAGTGCCAGTGAGGCAACTGGAAACCAGAAGGCCATCGAGGACTTGGAGAAAGATCTTAAACGGAGGGGGAGAGGAAAATGAGGGGAGAGATTTATCCGCAGATTACGCAGATGGGCGCAGATTCAGAAATGCCGGAAAACATCGGCGCAAATCTGTGGATGGAAAATGGATTTGAGGAGGTGGGGGTATGAAGTTGCCAGTCGAGAACATCGCTTTGCCGTCTGATTGGGAAGTCTCGCCAGTCTCGGAAATCGCAGAATTTGCCCGTGGAGTATCTTGGGGCAAAGCAGAAGAGGCACTGGATAAAGAAGGTCTCCTCGTGATCTCTATCCCAAACATCAAGGATGGGTGGATAGATTACGAGTCGAAGTTCAATCATTACCTATCTAAAGAAGTTCCTAAATCAAAGAGACTCAAAATTGGCGATATCGTTTTCGTTGGTTCAAGCGGCAGTATCCAAAACGTTGGTCGTAACGCTCGCGTTTCCAGCCTTCCGCACGGCAGTGTCGCATTTGCTTCCTTTACCTTTAAGGCGACCCCGAAGCCGACAGTAATCGACGGCGAATTCTTCTACTTTCTCGTCAACTCAGAGCTGGTTCCATTTTCCTCGTTCAGCAAGAGGGCGGCGGACGGGAAGTTCAATTTTCAACTCCGGGATTTTGCGAATCGCCTTCTTGTACCTCTCCCCCCACTCCCCGAGCAGAAGAAGATCGCGGAGATTCTTTCGACGGTGCAGCGGGCGATTGAGGAGCAGGAGCGGATCATTCAGACCACCACCGAGCTTAAAAAAGCCCTCATGCAGAAGCTTTTCACCGAAGGCCTTCGAGGAGAACCCCAGAAACAAACCGAAATCGGCCCTGTGCCGAAGAGTTGGGAGGTAGTGGAGTTGGGTAAGATTGCGAAAATCGAACGAGGCAAGTTCTCGCACCGCCCTCGCAACGAGCCCCGTTTCTACGGCGGCGAGTATCCCTTCGTTCAAACTGGCGACGTCTCCAATTGCGACGGCTACGTTCGTTCCTACACTCAAACTCTCAACGAGGAGGGACTTGCCATCAGTAAGATGTTCTCCGCTGGCACCATACTCATCACGATTGCCGCCAACATTGGATTCACCGGAATCCTGGAATTTGATTCTGCCTGCCCGGACAGCCTCATTGGAATTACGCCAAATGATAACGTTCACACCGAGTTCCTGAACTACTACCTGATCACAAAGCAGCCGGAGATGGATCGTCTCGCTCCGAAGGGTACGCAGAAGAACATCAACATCCAGTTTCTCAAGCCTTGGCCGGTTCCGCTGCCGTCGTTTGAGGAGCAGCGGGAAATTGCAAAAGCATTCTCCTCGACAGATCGGAAGATCAGACTGGCAACCCAGAAACGAACCCAACTTCAAGACCTCTTCCGCACCCTCCTTCATGAACTGATGACCGCGAAGACCCGCGTATGATTGCCCAGAGGCTAACTTCTAACAAACGCCAACAAACAGTGCTAAATCATGAACTTTGAAACCGAATGTAGCGGGCATCTTCCAGCCGAATTGATCGCGGCGTGGAAAAAGTACGGAGTAGTGGACGCATTGCCGATTCAACGAGAAGCCATCGAGAAAGGTTTGCTTCAAGGAGAGTCAATGTTGGTTATTGCACCAACATCGTCTGGGAAGACTTTCCTCGGAGAAATCGCTGCCACTCAGCATGCATTGCGGGGAAGTCGTGCGATTTACTTGGTCCCATTCAAAGCTATCGCTGAAGAACGATTTGGAGAGTTTACCGAACGGTATCGTGACAATGAGGATATTGGTTTGCGGTGTATCGTGTCAGATCGAGACCACCACGAGAATGACTCTGAGCTTATTGTTGGTAAGTTCGACATCGCCATTCTCACCTACGAAAAGCTCGCCGCCCTTTTGGTGGCCGGTAAGGCTATTTTGGATGTATGCGGGTGCATCATCGTGGACGAAGTTCAAATGGTCACCGATCCAAATCGTGGGGCTACTTTGGAGCTCCTTCTAACGAAGCTGCGACGGCTCGAAAACCGTCCGCAGATACTGTGTTTGAGTGCTGTGCTCGGACAACTGTCAAAATTTGATGAGTGGCTTGGCGTTACAACAATTAGAGCATCCCATCGACCGATTGAGCTTAGGCAGGGTATTTTGGTGCCAAACGGAACGTTCGAGTATCGCGAATGGAACTCACGGAAACCTGGAACAGAAAAAATTACTCCACCCGTTCTTTCTAAAGTTGTTGGAAATCTTATCGAGCGTGGAGAGCAGGTATTAATCTTTGTGGCGAGTGTGAAGCGAACGGAGGAAGTTGCGAGGTCGCTGGCAAACTCAATTGCTCTCCCAGCAGCAACCACCTCGATAGCTGCTCTAAAGGATGAGGCTGATACGGAAACCCGGGAGATCCTTCTCGCTACACTCAGAAACGGCATCGCTCTTCACAACGCAGACTGCGAACTTCCAGAACGTTTAACTGTCGAGCAGGGATTCAGGAATGGAGAAATTCGCGCTCTCGTTTCGACGACCACACTAGCAATGGGCATCAACATGCCCGTCGATAATGTGATTCTTGCGGACAATCTCCGTTGGAGAGTTGTCAACGGCGCGTTGGCTCAGGTTCCATGGCTTTGTGCCGAGGTGCAAAATCTCTTGGGACGTGCCGGAAGATTCGGAAAATCAACTACCTTCGGAAGGGGTATTGTCATGGCTTCTACCCCTGCCGAGAAGCGCCAGTTTACACACTTGTATCTGGAGACTCCTCCGGAGCCGATCAAATCGGCATTTATGGAACAAGATATTGATCGAAGAGTTTTGGATGTTGTTGCCACTGGGTTTGCTAACTCTGAGGATGAACTCATTTCATTTCTGTTCGATACTTTCGCTGGTCAAGTGTGGGTTAACGCACGTGCTTCTATCGAGAAACTCATTCGCGAAGGAATCCAACGCTGTATAGATTTAGAGCTCTTCGAGAAAACGGATAGCGGAGTCCTCCGCGCGACGACGCTTGGTTCAATTTGTGCTGCTCAACACTGCTCCCTCGACACTTTCTCTAAGATCAAAAATTATGTGCTTTCTGTGGTCCATTTCGATCATTTGGATGTAGCGTTTGCAGGTGCGCGGACCAGCGAAGTTTTAGAGTCAATTCGGCGTATTAAGTGGAATGATTCTCAACGGAATATGTCAATCCGTGAGAGGCTGAATCAATCCTACTCTGAAAATAAGCTGGTTGGGCTCATCCAAGAGGGATTTGCATTCATGATGAAACTTCCCACTCAGACGCCGAAACCTGAATTCACTATTGCGGCTGTGTGCGAGGAGATCCTTCAATCTGATATAACGCTGCGCGAGATCTGTCGCGGATTTAGGATTTCTGGGGGGAATCTCCGCCAAATGTGCGAAAGCGTAAGCTGGATGGTCGATATTATGGGTGCTGTAGCAGGAGTTCTTCGCCCTGAGCTTTCGGTTGATTTCGGAGAAGTTTCATCCTGCTTACGTAAAAGAGCGCCAGTTGCGTGTAGATTTCTTGATGAACTTCCGGCCTACGTCAGCAGAGACGAAAGAATTCGGTTGGTCGGCAAGGGCTTCCAGAATACAGAACAAGTTCTAGAGAAGGCACCATCTGAATACGCAGGAATCATGAGCACGTCGAAAGCGGAGCGAGTTCTGGACTACTTGTTTTCAACTCGAAAAAGGACGCATGATTATTGGCTTCGCGACCACAAAAGGCGTCTCGACAAGATTGGTATGCAATTTGGACTCGTCGAACGAATGTATTCAGCAAAAGGAACGGATCTTGAGGCGGCAATCGAAGAACTGCTAAACACTGACTTTGTTGAGGCGACCGCTCAGAGGATTACGGATCAGAATGCTGGTGAGCCCGACATACTTCTACATTTCTCTGACGCCGTGAGCTTCTCCATCCAAGTCACCGCGAAGGAGTCTAATGCTAAATTTGTTGATTCAAAGAAGGCGGGCGACATTATTCCGCAATCGGTTCGCTTCGGAGTGGACGGTTTTATCTGTATAGGGCGACCTGATTTTGAAACACTCGCGAGAGAGAACGCGGGGCATCTCGGCGCAAAATACAACTACAAGCAGCTGCCGGTTTTTGTCCTTTGCGAGCTGTTTGTTTTGTTTGCGGAGAAGCGTTTCGCGGCTGATGAGATCACGAAATTGATTCGTGACGCAAGGGGTTACATCGATGTGAAGCGTCTATTTGCTGAGCTTAAGACGCAAGACTGATCAACTGCTCCTGCTTTACACGATGTCCTCTCCCACCGAACACAAAACCGTTCAAGCCCGGATTCTTGCCTATGCGCAGGATATCGGCTGGACCCTTGTGTCGCGTGAGGAAGCCGAGCAGCGGCGAGGATCTGATCCACAGATGTCATGTTCCGAATCCCCAGCTTCCCATCTGCGCTCATCTGCGAAATCTGCGGATAAAAACTCTTCTGCGGAATCATTCGGTAACCTCAAACATCCCGATCTCCCACAAGAGCCATCCGATCTGCGGAGAGGTTCTGATCCACAGATTGCACAGATTTTCACAGATTCCGAATCCCCAGCCATCCATCTGCGCTCATCTGCGAAATCTGCGGATAAAAACTCTTCTGCGGACGGGAAAGGCCTCTCCCTCTTCTTCGACGATCTTCTCGACTCCAAGGTACGGGAATTCAACCCGCGCTATGCCGAGGCGGAGGGGGCCCTCCTTGGCCAGCTCCGTCATCTCCACACCGACATCTACGGCAACCGGGAATTCCTGGACTACCTGAGGAACCGGGGGAAGTTCTACGATCATGAGGAGAAGCGGGAGCGCGATCTGATCCTGATCGACTACGAGCATCCCGAGCACAACACCTACGAGGTGACGGAGGAGTGGGCCTATCACAACGGCCACTACGGGACGCGGGAGGATGTGGTCTTCCTGATTAATGGCATCCCGGCGCTGGTGATCGAGTGCAAGAACGCCAATAAAGATGAGGCGATCGCCCTGGGGGTGGATCAGATCCGCCGCTATCACCGGGAGACGCCGGAGCTTTTCGTCAGTCAGCAGCTCTTCACGGCCACGGATGCCATCGGCTTCTCCTATGGGGTAAGCTGGAACACGGTCCGGCGGAACATTTTCAATTGGAAACTGAGTCATCCACAGATGACAGATTCCGAATCCCCTGCCTCCCATCTGCGCTCATCTGCGAAATCTGCGGATAAAAACTCATCTGCGGATTCATTCGGCAGCCTCCCGCAAGAGCCATCCGATCTGCGGAGAGGTTCTGATCCACAGATTACACAGATTTTCACAGATTCAGAATCCACAGCCCCCAATCTGCGTTCCTCTGCGAAATCTGCGGATAAAAACTCTGCGGATTCATTCGACAGCATCAGCCATCCCGATCTCCCACAAGAGCCATCCGATCTGCGGAGAGGATCTGATCCACAGATTACACAGATTTTCACAGATTCAGAATCCCCTGCCGCTAATCTGCGCTCATCTGCGAGATCTGCGGATAAAATCTCTGCGGATAATCTCTTGGATATTCCCGGTCGTTTGGAGACGAAGGTGAAAACCTTTTGTGCCATTACCCATCTCCTCTCCGTGCTAAAGGACTACATCGTCTTTGCCGAGAAGGATGAGGAGCTGAACAAATATATCCTCCGCCAGCATCAGACTGGAGCTGTAGAGGCTACCGTGACCCGGGCACTCGATCCGAAGCGGACCCGGGGGCTGATCTGGCACACCCAGGGGAGTGGAAAGACCTTCACGATGATCAAGGCGGCCGAGAGACTCTTCCGTGAGCCCGGGGCAGATAAACCGACGATCCTGTTAATGATCGACCGGAATGAGCTGGAGGATCAGATGCTCAAGAATCTCGCCGCCCTCGGTCTCGGGAATCTGGAGCATGCCGACAGCATCGCCCGGCTCAACCAGCTCCTGCGTGACGACTACCGGGGCATCATCGTGACGATGATCCACAAGTTCCGTGATATGCCGGCGGATCTGAACCTACGAAACAACATCTATGTCCTGATCGATGAGGCTCATCGGACGACGGCGGGGGATCTCGGGAACTTCCTGATGGCGGGGCTGCCGAACGCTACCTTCATCGGCTTCACCGGGACCCCGGTGGACAAGACGGTCTATGGGCGGGGAACTTTCAAGACCTTCGGCTGTGAGGATGACCAGGGCTACCTCCACAAATACTCGATCGCCGACAGCATCGAGGACGGGACCACGCTGCCGCTCTACTACCAGCTGGCCCCCAATGATCTGCTCGTCCCGCATGAGACGCTCGACAAGGAGTTCCTCTCACTGGCCGAGGCGGAGGGGGTGGCCGACATCGAGGAGCTGAACAAGATCCTGGAGCGGGCGGTGAATCTGAAGAACTTCCTCAAAGGGAAGGAGCGGATCCGGCAGGTGGCGGCCTTCGTTGCCAAGCACTACACCGAGAATGTGGAGCCGCTGGGATACAAGGCCTTCCTGGTCGGAGTGGATCGCGAGGCCTGCGCCCTCTACAAGCACGCCCTCGATCAGATCCTCCCGCCGGAATACTCCGAGGTGGTCTATACGGGGAATAACAATGACTCGGCGCTGCTGAAGGAGTTCCACCTTGATCCGAAGAAGGAGCGGCAGATCCGCAAGAGCTTCGGAAAGCTCGACCAGCAGCCGAAGATCCTGATCGTCACGGAGAAGCTGCTCACGGGATTCGACGCACCCGTGCTCTATGCCATGTATCTCGACAAGCCGATGCGGGATCACACGCTGCTCCAGGCGATCGCCCGGGTGAACCGCCCCTACGAGAACGAGGCGCAGGAGATGGTGAAGCCCCATGGCTTCGTCCTCGATTTCGTCGGGATCTTCGACAAGCTGGAAAAGGCCCTCGCCTTCGACAGCAAGGAGATCAATGCAATCGTCAAGGATCTGAAGCTCCTGAAGGTCCTCTTCCAGCAGAAGATGGAGACCAAGGCTCCGGTCTACCTCGGGCTGATCGAGCGGAACTTCAACGACAAGGACATCGACACCCTGATCGAGCACTTCCGTGATCCGGCACGGAGGAAGGAGTTCTTCAAGGAATACAAAGAGATCGAGATGCTCTATGAGATCATCTCGCCGGATGCCTTCCTGAGGCCCTTCCTCGATAAGTTCACGACGCTCTCGTCGATCTACGACATCGTCCGCAAGGCCTACACCAAGCGCGTGATGGTGGACCGGGACTTCCAGAAGAAGACCGATGCCCTCGTGCAGGAGCATGTGGGTGGCTACACCGGCGACGGACCGCTCGATCCAATCGTGATCGACGTGACCACGCTCGATCTCATCAAGAAGAAGCGGGGTGGCGAGGGTACGAAGGTGATCAACCTCATCAAGAGCATCCAGAAGACGGCCGAGGAGGAGAGTGACGATCCCTACCTGATCGCCATGGCCGAGCGAGCCCAAGCAGTGCAGGAGAGCTTCGAGGAGCGCCACACGACCACGACGGAGGCACTGGAGGCTCTGCTCGATGAGGTGAGCCGGAACGAGGAGCGGAAGAAGGAGCAGGCCGAGAAGGGCTTCGACGGGTTGACCTTCTTTGTCTACCGCACCCTGCTGGATGCACAGATCGCCAATGCCGAGGCTGTCAGCAGGAAGATCAAGGAGGCCTTCGTCGCCAACCCCAACTGGGAGCGCAGCGAGGCGGCTCTCAGGGAACTGCGGAACAAGGTGACCTTTGCCATCTTCGCCGAGCTGGATGACCTCGATGCCGTGGCGCGGATCGTCGATGAACTCTTCACCCTGCTGGCCAAGGCGGATCGGATCTGATGGGCATAACGGCTAGAGATAGGTTTCGTGCCCGGATCCTGGAATGGGCCGCCAAGCTGGATGTTGAAGCCAAGGCCATCTACATCCGCCCGATGAGCCGCAAGTGGGCCTCCTGCTCCACGGCCGGGACCCTAAGCTTCAACGACGAGCTGGTCACCATGGCCCCCGAGCTGGGCGACTACGTGATTGTCCACGAGCTACTCCACTTCTCCGTGCCCAACCACGGCAAACTCTGGAAAAGCCTCATGCGCGCCCATCTGGGTGACTACGAAATGCTGGAAAGCAGGTTGAAAAGCCTGAGTGCTATTTAATGCACACAGGTTTGGAAGTTTTGATGCTATTGATATGGCCTTTGAGCTCGGAAGATCGGATGGAGAGCAAGGCGGGCAAGGGAAGGTGTAGTGAACTACTCCGACCGCAGCCCAACACGGCTATCCGCCGATATCCCGAGCCAACTCCTGAAGAAGAATCCGGTTCATCCTGATCCCCCCCAGAAAATTCTCAATCAGCATGTTCTCATCCGGGGAGTGGATCCGTGAGTCGGGGTTGGCCAGGCCGAGCAGGTAGGAATCGACGCCAAGGATCTCCTTGAGCGTGGCCAGGATGGGAATGCTCCCCCCGTCCCGCAGGAGCAGGGGCTCCGCGCCGAAGGCTCCTGCGAGCGCCTTGCGCGCGGCAAGGCCGTCGTGCGAGTTGGGATCCGACTGGTAGGCGGCGCCTGAGTGGCCCGTGATCACTTCGAGCAGGATGCCGGGAGGGGTCTGGGATCGCAGGTATTCCTCGGCTGCGGCCAGGATCACGGCGGGTTCCTGATCGGCCACGAGTCGGAAGGTGAGCTTTGCGAAAGCCTCCTTGGGAAGGACGGTCTTGGTTCCCGCTCCCTGATAGCCGCCTCCGATGCCGTTTACCTCGGCGGTGGGGCGGGCTCCGATCCTCTCGATTGTGGAGAACCCCTTCTCGCCGACAAGCTGGGTCACGCCGGCGAGTTCCCGGATCGCATCATCGCCACCGGATGCCTTTTCCAAATCCAAGGCCGCCGTTCTCTCCCAAGGTTCCAACGGGCGCACGGCGTCGTAGAATCCGGGGATCCGGACCCGGCCGTTCCCGTCGTGAAGCGAGGCGATCAGGCGTGAAAGCACGGTCACGGGATTCGCCACGGCGCCGCCGAAGAGGCCGCTGTGCAGGTCGCGGGCCGGGCCGCGGACGACAAGTTCCATCGCCGCAATCCCTCGCAGGGCGTAGGTCAGGGCGGGCTTGTTGCCGGGAGCCATCGCTGTGTCGGAGATCGCAACGAGATCGCAAGCCAGCTCCTCGCGGTGCTCGCGGAGGAATTCCTCCAGATTCGGGCTGCCGATCTCCTCCTCCCCCTCGATCAGGAAGATGACATTGACCGGCAGGGAGCCTTTCTCGCGGAGCGTCTCGGCGA
>JBEAOJ010000303.1:0-9655 GCA_041164985.1 Verrucomicrobiota bacterium
GTCGGGGGCTTGAGTACATGGCGCTGACACATCCTGTGAGGGCGTCTGCCAAGCAATGGGCGCTCCCCGTGCTGAAGAGCGGGGATTTTCGACCAAACATCGATCAGCTGGATCTAAAAGCACTTGCGGAAAATGACGAACTCAGGGGTGAAATGGCATGATCAGCATCGATACCAACGTGCTGCTTTATTCACTCAATCCGGATTCCATTTGGCATGGGGCAGCGGTGGGATTTTTGCGGCAGAACCTGGGCATACCTTCGGTGCGGATCGCCATCGCTGATTACGTGCTTGTGGAGCTGTATGTCCTTCTGAGGAATCCTGTCGTAATGGCAAAAGCCCTCACGGCTGAAGCCGCCAGGGATTTGGTCATCGCTTATTGGGATGCGCCAAACGTTTCCAGGATAGAAAATGCCAATGTGATGGATGAGGTCTGGAATCTGGCCGGAGGCCAGGACTTTGCCCGCCGCCGGATTTTTGATGCACGGCTGGCGTTGACGTTGCGGCAATCAGGCGTTACTCATTTTGCAACGTCAAATGTGAAAGACTTCGAGGGGTGGGGTTTCGAGAAAGTCTGGAACCCACTCATTCCATGAAATCCTGCGTCATAGTCACTGCGATGGTTGGTCCTTGTGGTGTTGGCGCTGCTGTGGGTCACAGCGCTCTTGTGACTAAACCTTTCTCCGCGTCTCTGCGGGAAAATACTCAAAGCTCCATCGGCTTAGGACACCGGCTCAGGAGCTTGTGACCCGTCTTTGTGATCAGGGCGACATCCTCGTGGCGCACGCCGCCTATGCCCGGGATGTAAATTCCAGGCTCGATCGTGAAGACCTGGCCCGCCTTGAGCTTCCCTGCGCCGAAGCGCGGGGCCTCGTGGAGATCGAGTCCCAGGCCGTGGCCGGTGCCGTGGAAGAAGCCGCTCCACCGTCCCTTCGCCCCTCCCACGCGCTCGGTCGGATAGCCGTTGTCGGTGAAGAAATCCGTCACCTCCCGGTGGATGGCCCCGCCGTCGGCCCCATGCCCGAGCGATCCGAGGGCCAGCTTCTGGCCGAGCAGACAGACCTCCCAGAGACGGGATTGCGCCTCGGTCGCCTTCCCCTTGACGACCGTCCGGGTGAGATCACCGTAGTAGCCGCTCGTGGCCCGGGGAAAGAGATCGAGGATGATGAGTTGGTTGGCCTTGAGCGGGCCGTGGCCCCGCTCGTGAGGGTCGCATGCCTGCTCCCCGCACGCCACGATCGAGTTCCCCGCGGGGATTGCCCCCGCCCGGAGCATGGTCGCCTCGATTTCCATGCGGAGGCGCTCGGAGGTGAGGATGGCGCCGCCCCAGCGAAGCACCTTGCCCGCACCGACCATGGAGGCACGCAGCACCTCGAAGGCGCGCTCCATGCCCGCCTCGGTGATCCGTGTCGCCTCGGTCATGAGCCGGATTTCACCCGGCGTCTTGATCTGGCGCTCGGGGCGGAACATCCCCTCGACAGGGGTGACTGCGACACCGTGCTCTCCGAGCTGGCGGGCCAGACCGAGAGGAAAATCGGCCGGGACCAACGGCCGGCTCGCTCCGCGCTTCTTGAGAAAGACCGCGATCACCTCGACCGGCGCGGGCTTCCTTCCGCTTTTCTTCTCCAGCGAAGCGGCCAGATCGCTCTGGGAGACCACCTCGTCGACCCGGGCCTCGCGACTACCGCGATCCAGCTCCAGATCGTTCAGGAGGATCGCGCTTTTCCCCCCGCTCTCCACGTAGACAAAGGGATCCGGTGCGCGGAAGCCGGTGGCATGGAACATGTCGGCTCCCTGCTCGCTCTCGGAAATGATGAGCCTTGCCTTGGAAGTCTTGGACGCGCAGAGGACTCGGTGGGATTTCTTCGTCATTGCCAAGGGTTGCCGCGCCGCGCCGCGAGGGACAACCAGAAAGGGGGCGTTTTTCTCGAAAAAAGATCTTGCCCTCTCCCCCATTCCCCCTATCATCTCACCTCCCTATGGCAAAGACTTCATGGCTTGAAAGAGACAAACGCAAGCGCGAGACCGTCGCGAAGTGGGCGGAACTCCGTGCAGAGCTCAAGGCGAAGAAGGACTACATCGGCCTCAGCCAGCTTCCCCGCAACGCGAGCCCGGTCCGTCTCACCAACCGCTGCCAGGTCTCCGGCCGCCGCCGCGCCTACCTCCGCCGCTTCAAGATCTCGCGTATCACCTTCCGCGAACTGGCCACCAACGGCCTGATCCCCGGAGTCACCAAGTCCAGCTGGTAAGCTCCGGCTTGCTCAACCCGGCTCTCCTGTCAGAGGAGAGCCGGTGACCCCGGCAAGGTGTCCCCTTCTCCCTTAGGAATCTCCCCGATGAACCTTTCTGTCGCACATCGTTTTAAGTGCGATCGCGGCGTCACCATTTCCGCCCCGGCAGCCCGCCGTTCCCTCTGCAACTGAGATCCCCATGACGCACGTCGCTGCCATTCTGGCGGTGGCGGCAGGGGATGTCACCCGACTGCCGGCCGCCGTCCTTCCAGCAGAACACTGGGAATCCGGGGAGATCATCCTTCTCCGCCTTCTCGCCATCCTCGCGTTGGTCCTGCTGAACGGGTTCTTCGTCGCCTCGGAGCTTGCGGTCGTGAAGATCCGCGCCAGCCAGCTGGATACCCTCATCGAGCAGGGCGATGCCCGGGCCATGGTCGCCAAGCACATCACCTCGCACCTGGAGGCCTACATCTCGGCCACGCAGCTCGGCATCACGCTGGCCAGCCTCGGCCTCGGTTGGCTGGGTGAGCCCTTCCTGGCCCACATCATCGAACCGGCCTTCCGCCTCGCCGGGATCGAATCCCCGACGCTGGTGACGACCGTCTCGTTCGTGATCGCCTTCTCGCTCATCACGTTCCTCCACATCGTTCTCGGCGAGCTTGTCCCGAAGTCGCTTGCGATCCGAAAGCCGGTTCAGCTGGCCCTCTGGCTCAGCCCTCCGCTCGGCCTCTTCTACACCCTCTTCCGCCCCGTCATCCGCTTCCTGAACCTCTCGGCGAACTTTCTGCTCCGTCATCTTCTGCGCGTGGAGCCTCCGGAGGAGTCCGAACGCGCCCTCTCCAACGAGGAGCTGCGCGTCATCCTGACCGAGAGCCGCGAGGCCAAGGAGGTCTCGCCCCTGGGTGAGCGGCTGGCGGTGAACGCCCTCGACCTCCAGCACCGCGTCGTGCGCGACATCATGACCCCCCGCAGCGAGGTCATCTTCCTTGATCTCGAGGAGTCCTTCTCCGGAGAACTCACCAAGGCGATCGACTCACGCCACACCCGGTTCCCGCTCTGCACCGGCGCACTCGACGAATCGGTCGGGCTGGTCCACATCAAGGATCTGCTGGGGCTTGTCCAATCCGGCAGACAGGAGCTCAAGACCATCCAGCGGCCCATCCACCATGTCTCGGAAATGATGCCGCTCGAGAAGCTTCTCAATTACTTCCTGGCCAAGCACGCCCACCTCGCGATCGCCGTGGACGAATACGGCGGTGCCGTCGGCATCGTCACCCTCGACAACGTCCTCGAGGAGTTGGTCGGCTCGATCCACGACGAGTTCGACACCAAGGAGGAGGAGATCATCAAGATCGGCGACGGAGAGTTCGATGCCGAGGGGACGCTTGCCCTTCACGACCTCGCGGAAGAGACCGGCCTCAAGTTCGAGGAGACCGAGGTAAGCACCATCGGCGGCTACATCACCCAACTGCTGGGCCACCTGCCAACGCGCGGTGAGAGCATCCGGATCGGAGACTACACCGCCACGGTCGCGGAGACCGACGGCCGAAGGATCCTGAAGGTGCACTTCAAGAAACCCGCGGCCGGAGAATCAACCCCGCCCGGGAACGACGCATAGCGAGCAGCAACAAGGGGGCAAAGGGATATTCCGGATCCTCCCTCATTCAGCCTTTCAGTCTATCCACCTCTGAGTGAATCTCAGGCCTCTCCTTGACCTTGCCTTAAGCCTTGCTTCCCCCGGTCGGGAACCAGTGGCGCGTGGCGTTGCAGGCACTGCAGACCGAGAGCATCACCGGCACCTCGACGAGGACACCGACGACGGTGGCGAGGGCGGCACCGGAGCCCGGTCCGAAGAGCGTGATCGCCACGGCCACGGCCAGCTCGAAGAAGTTGCTCGCTCCGATCAGGGCACCGGGGGCGGCCACGTTATGGGGCACCTTCAGCCAGCGCATCAGCAGATAGACGAGGCCCGAGTTGAAATAGACCTGGATGATGATAGGCACGGCCAGGAAGAGAACGGCCATCCAGCGATGGGTCAGGTTCTGGGCCTGGAAGGCGAAGATCAGGATCAGGGTCAGCAGGAGCGCCGCCATCGTGACCGGCTGGAACTTGGGCAGGAAGGACTGTTCAAACCACCCGCTTCCCTTGGCCTTGAGGAGAAGGGTTCGCGTGAGCCACCCGGCCGCAAGAGGGATCACGATGAAGACAAGCACCGAGGTGATCAGGACCGACGAGGGAACCACCACGCCCGAGACGCCGCAGAGGAACATCACGATCGGCGCGAAGGCAACGAGCATGATCAGGTCGTTCACGGCAACCTGGACCAGCGTGTAGGCAGGGTCGCCGTCGGTCAGGTAGGACCAGACGAAGACCATCGCCGTGCAAGGGGCCGCGGCCAGGATGATCAGCCCGGCGGTGTAGTCGCGCGCGGTCGCGGGATCGATCCACGGAGCGAAGAGATGCTGGATGAAGAGCCACCCCAGGAAGGCCATGCTGAACGGCTTCACGATCCAGTTCACGAAGAGGGTGATGAGAAGACCCTTCGGCTTCCTGGCCACGCCGCCGATCGCGCCGAAGTCCACCTTGAGCATCATCGGGTAGATCATCAGCCAGATGAGGATGGCGATGGCGACGTTCACATGGGAATCGCTGCCGAACTCCCAAGTGCTGATCGCCGCGATGGTCCCGGGCGCCAAGGTGCCGAGGATCACCCCCGCGACCATGCAGAGGAGGACCCAGAGGGTCAGGTTGCGTTCGAAGAAGGCGATCTTCTTCACGGGACGGGAATGGTTCTCCATGGTGTCGGTACTTTCGGGTCAGAGTCTCTTTCCGCGCTTCAGGCCCGCGGCGTATGCCTCGAACACCAGACGGATCTGGTCACGGATGCGTCGGAATTCGTTCAGGACCTCCTCCTCGGTGCCCGTTGCGTGCGCGGGATCCTCGAAGCCCCAATGAAAGCGGTGGAGTTGACCGGGGAACATCGGGCAGGCCTGGTCGGCATTCCCGCAGACGGTGATCACCGTGTCGACGGGTCGGCCGAGGAACTCCTCGAGGTGCTTGGAGGTGTGGCCGGAGATGTCGATGCCGATCTCCTTCATCACCTCGATCGACTTGGGATGGACGTAACCGGCCGGCTTCGATCCGGCGCTGGCGACTTCGATGAGATCGCCGGCGGCGGCGCGGAGGATTCCCTCGGCGAGATGGCTCCGGCAGGAGTTGCCGGTGCAGAGTATGAGGACGAGTGGTTTCATGGAAACTGGGTACTAAGAGCTAGTAGTTGGAAGTTGGGAGCTGGCAGCTGGGTGATGGATGATAGGTGATAGGGACTGACATCCCTTTATCATTTCAGACCTGCGAGGTAGCGTTCGGCGTCGATCGCGGCGGCGCAGCCCATGCCGGCCGCGGTGATGGCCTGACGGTAGACCGAGTCCGCGCAGTCGCCCGCGGCGAAGACGCCGGGGACATTGGTGCGGCTCCCTTCGCCGAGCACGAGATAACCCGCGTCGGTCATGTCGAGCTTGCCCTGGAAGATCTGCGTGTTGGGGACGTGGCCGATCGCCACGAAGACACCGGCGCAGTCGAGCGTGCTGGCCTCTCCGGTCACGGTGTTCTTCAGTCGCACGCCGGTCACCTGATCCTGAGCGACATCGAGAACCTCCTCGACGACGGAGTTCCAGACCATGGTGATCTTGGGATTGGCCAGCGTGCGGTCGGCCATGATCTTGGAGGCCCGCAGGGAGTCGCGGCGGTGGATGAGATAAACCTGCGAAGCGAAGTGCGTGAGATAGCTGGCCTCCTCGCAGGCCGAGTCGCCGCCGCCGATGACCACGAGCGGCTTGTTCCGGAAAATCGGAAGCGCCCCGTCGCAGGTGGCGCAGTAGGTGACACCCTTGTTCTCAAGCTCATGTTCACCCGGCACGCCGAGGTGACGGTGTCCGGCGCCGACCGCGACGATGATGCTCTTTGTCTCGATGACCTTGCCCTCGACGGTCAGCTTCAGTGGGCTCCCGGAGAGATCGACCGAATCGACCTTGCTCAGATACTGGATCCGGGTCCCGAAGCGGGTCGCCTGCTCCTGCATCTCGGTCATGAGGGCCGTCCCCTCGATGCCGTTGCGGAATCCGGGGAAGTTCTCGACGGTCGAGGTGGTGGTCAGGAGCCCCCCGGGCTGCTGGCCCGTGATCAGGAGGGGGTTGAGGTTGGCACGCGCGGTGTAGATTGCTGCTGTCCAGCCGGCGCAGCCGGATCCGATGATGACGACGTTTTCCATGAAGGGTTGGGTGATGATTTTTTGCGGGCTCAGCAGCAGCCGCTGCCGCTGCAGCAGGAGGAGCCATCCTCTCCGGCCGCGTTGGCGGGAGGGAGGCAGATCTCCTTGGCGAGGCAGTCGGTGTGCTTGGTGCCGAGCGTGAAGTGGATGAGATTCCCCTCAATCCGCGCGGTTTCCAAGGGAAACTGCGAGATGAATCCATCCTCGTACTCGAGTTCCGCATCAAGGTCCTCCTCGCCGAGGATCGGCGCGGCGCGGTCGATGATGTCCGCGAGCTTTTCCGCGGGAAGGCGATGGTCGGTATCGTCGGCCACCCAGGACTGCAGGCAGAGGTAGGAAAGCCTGCGGACGGTTGCCCCGCAGTCGAGGAAGGTCTTGTCGACCCGTCCCACCTCGGTGATGTGGGCGTGGATGGGAACCCGACCGCCGTCGGGCAGGATGAACTGGAGATGATGAGCGGGATGGGCCCGGAGGATGGCGAGGAGTTCGGATGTTTTCATGTGGAGTGGGTGACGGGATTGAGAGGATGACTGGCAGGTGAGCAATGCACCACTCAGCAGGCGCAGCGGGGATTCTTACGACCGGCCCGGATGACCAGGTCGATGCAGCGGAAGAACTCGGGAAAGCAAGGGCAGGCGATCTGGTAATAGACATTCAGGCCACGCTTCTCGCAGACCAGCAGTCCGGCCCTCTTCATCACGGCCAGATGCTTGGAGAGGGTGGTGATGTCGCAGCCAGCCATGTCGGTGAGTTCGTTGACACAGCACTCGCCCTGCATCAGGGCCTCCATGATCAGAAGGCGCGTGGGATGGGCCATCGCCTTGACGACAACCGACCTGTCGGACGCGTGCAATTTCAGTGTTCGGAGTCGGGGCGCGGCGGTCGGCATAGTTGGCATATTTGCCAACTAGTCCGGCTTGGTCAAGCCGCAAGCGGTTCCTTGCGGCATTTCACGCAAAGGGCGCAACGGACGCAAAGAAGAGCGCAAGGAAACTGGTCTAACGAACACCAATGCTCAAGATTACGGCCTCATGCCCTCTTGAAATGCACTTTTGAACTTATCCAAAAGCGTTGCACTCGCAGCGCCCATCCCTCTGCCCCCTTGACTCTCGTGGCGACCTTTGCGTGAAATTTTCCCCCTTTTATGCGATGCTCCCTAGTGCGAGGAGCCGATGCCCGCGGGCAGGGCGACTTCCTCGACCGTGACCGCGATCCGGCGGTCGGGTGCCTCCTTGAGGAAGTCACCGATGGTTTCGAGGATATCCTGATCCACAAACCGAGCTCTCCTTCCGTCGATGGTGACGTGGGCATCATGAACGATGGAGGCAAGCAACTGGCGCAGGTAGGCCTTGTTCAGGAAGGAGACATCCTTGTTGAAGCGCAGGAGGTAGCTCGACCCGTGGCGGGTGAGCGAGATGGAGTGCTGGAAATTGGCCTTCAGGACGAAGAGGAGTCCGATCGCCATGCCGATGGCAATGCCCACAAGCAGATCCTCCGCGACAATCGCCACGATGGTGATGAGGAATGGGAGGAACTGGTTCCACCCCTTCGCGAACTGCTCCCTGAAAAGCGATGGCTTGGCGAGCTTGTAGCCGGTCTGTAGGAGGATCGCCGCAAGGCAGGAAAGGGGGATCGTGTTGAGCAGGCCCCCGAGGAAGAGCATGGCAAGCAGCAGCAGGACGCTGTGGAGGAAGCAGGAGATGCGGGTGCGTCCGCCGAAGTTGATGTTGGCGGAACTGCGGACGATGACCGCGGTGATGGGGAGCCCTCCGATCATGCCGCTGAGCAGGTTGCCGAGTCCCTGAGCCTTGAGCTCACGGTTCGTGGGGGCGACCCTCTTTTGCGGGTCGAGCTTATCCACCGCCTCGATGCTCAGGAGCGTCTCAAGGCTGGCCACGACCGCCAGCACGATCGCGGTCTTGTAGACGGCGGGGTTGCCCAGCGCGGAGAAATCGGGGAGCCGGAACTGATGGAGGAACTCGAGGGGTGAGGAAAGCGGCGGCAGGGTGACAAGGTGCTTCGGCTCGATCGCGAGCGCCGGGAGGAAGCGCGTCGCCCATGCGTTGAAAAGGATGCCCCAGATCACCGCGAGAAGGGGCGCGGGAATCATCCGCATGAAGGCATGTCGGCGGATGAAGGGGGCTTCCCAGACAAAGAGAATGACCAGGGCCACGAGCGTGACCAGCGTCGCCCCCCAGGAGATTGCCTGGATCGCGTCGGCAAGCTGATGAAATGCCGCGCCTGCCGTGTCGTGCATGTAGGACTCGTCACCCTCCATGCTGGAATCGTATCCCGTCGCATGGGGAATCTGCTTGAGGATCAGGATCAGTCCGATCGCCGCGAGCATTCCCTTGATCACCGCCGAGGGGAAGAAGGCGCCGATCGTCCCGGCTCGCGCATAGCCGAGGGCGATCTGGATCACGCCCGCAAGGACCACGCTCATCAGGAAGGGACCGAACCCGCCGAGTGTCTGGATGGCCGAGAAGACGATCACCGTGAGTCCGGCCGCCGGACCCGAGACGCTGAGCTGGGAACCGCTGGCCCACGCCACGACAAGGCCTCCGACCATCCCCGCGATCATCCCGGAGAAGAGAGGCGCACCCGAGGCGAGGGCGATGCCGAGGCAGAGCGGCAACGCCACCAGGAAGACACCGATGCTGGCCGGGATATCGTAGCGGAGGTTCTCGAGATAGGGGCGGGGGAGCGATTTCATGGTGCTTTCTGTCTGGGGAAGCGCTGATTAAATCGCATAGAGGCCGTTGCGGAAAGAATGGGCCGCGGGCAAGGCGGCTTCGCGGGCACATCCCCGCAGCGGGCTGTAACCGCGAAGCCAACGTAGCTCCCGGCCTGTTATCTCCGCAACCCGAAGGGCTGAAACCATTTGTCGATTCTTGCGGCGTTGCTTGCTCGGGCGAGACCGCTGCGGGTATCGCCCAGCGCTCGCGCCTTCAAAAATCAGCAAATGCTCTTCAGCGGCCTTCATGAGATTTCATCAGCGGTTCCCTGGCAGCCTCCGAGCAAAGCGGAGGCCGGGGACGAAGGATCAATCCGTGAAGCGGTAGATCGTCTCGATCGGGGCGTTGTAATCGAGGGTGATGAGTTCCTCGATCAGGCCGTTCTCGAGGCCGTAGACCCAGCCGTGCAGGGTCGGCCCC
>JBEAOJ010000304.1:0-8066 GCA_041164985.1 Verrucomicrobiota bacterium
TTGGGAAAGGATGTAGCGGCCGGTGTTCATGGCCGAGTATCCTCAAAAACCGCCGCTCAAAGTTCAAATGCGTCACATCCATTTCGGATCGCAACTCACTCATCTTGAAGAATCAACAAAAACCAATCACTTTCTCAACCGGACACTAGTGAGAGCAAATCCAAATCGCAGCGGTATGTTAGAGATTATACCCGCTGGATCATGATGAGTTTCAAATGTGGCAGGGATCGTGTTGTAGGGGTAGGAGAAGCCCCGAGCTGTACTCTTATACTGCGAGGGGCGCCGACTCCCCCATGCAGCACGAGACCAAGTCAGTTGGAACTCTTAGGGAATTGGGGCGGATTCTGGACGTAATCCGAGTCCGATGACCTTGAGGAACCGCTTCCAGTCATTTTCTCCTGAGTCCACGAAGCGGTCCCGCTGATATCCTCACCGAATCCTTTGACTGTATTGCAACCGGCAAGAGCAAGAACCGTCACTACCAAGGGAAGGATGAGGAGTGCTTTCATGACGCGATTCCTATCCTCGGCCTCATGCATTGTCATCTCCTTTTTCTCTTTCGCACCATGCTTATCAGGGCGTTAGGCTTGATAATCGACTGACAGGGTGCATGTGGATTCGAGAACTTCCGGCCAATTACCTTGAGAATCGGTGCCATGCATGCGCAGAACGCTTTCGCGCATTCGAAAAATACGATGATCCCCGCCTTATTTCCGAAGATCCGACGGTTCGGGTGGACAACTACTCCAGCATCATGAGCATTATCTTGCTGAGTATCACCATCATGTCCCTACTCGCGGGGGCAGTGACAAGCTGTGAATGCCGGCCTTATGAAATGCCGTGGGCACGACACGTCTCGTATACTTTCATCTGCGTCTCCTTTCGTAAACTTTGAACGGTTCACGTCTCGGAGACTGGGAGCGACTCCCGGAGCTGTCAAACTCCGGGAGTCCTCCGGCAAAGCCGGAGGATTACCTTTTGGATTTAACTGTTTTAACTCGGCCTTCTATGTTCTCAGAAATTCTCAATTCAAATTCCGGGTTTAAGCGCCTCAAAACAATAACCAACCGCTTTGAGCGGTTGACGCTATCCCAAGCCTCCGGCTTTGCCGGAGGTTACTGACTCGCTATAGACTCCGAGGGGAAGCAGGATGGTGAAGGTCGATCCCTCCCCCGGACTGCTTGAAAGGGTTACTCTGCCGCCGTGGGCCTGAACGACGTTCTTCACGATCGAGAGCCCCAGGCCCGTGCCGCCTGTCTGACGCGCGCGGTCGCCGCCAACCCGGTAGAATCTCTCGAAGAGATGCTCCTGATCGGCCAGCGGGATGCCGGGCCCGTTGTCGCGGAAGCTGACCATCACCTCGACGCCGTGAAGCGCGGCGGCCACGACCACTTCCCCGGGTGATCCGTCGGGTCGGGGATTGCCGTGGCGGAGCGCGTTGACCAGAAGGTTGGAGAAGGCCTGCTCGATTCGGTAGGGATCGACCGCCACCTCGGGGAGCCCTGCGGCTATCTCCAGCTTCACCGTGACCCCGCGCTCGCTGCTCTCCCTCTCCAGTTGCTCGATCACGCCGCGGAGGAGCGGCTCCAGCGAAGTCCGACGGGTCTCGAGACGGACCCCCTTCTCCTCCATCCGGCTGATGGTGAGGAGATCCTCGATGAGGCTGTTAAGACGATCGGCATGCCGTCGCATGACGGAGATCGACTTCTGCATCATCTTCCGGTCGACATCCTCTTCACCGAGGGTTTCCAGATAGCCGTTGATGATGGAGAGGGGTGTGCGGAATTCGTGCGAGACATTCGCCACGAACTCCCGGCGGACGGCCTCCAGCTCGCGGAGTCTCGTGACATCGTGAAAAACCAGCAGGAATCCGTCCGGCATCTGCTTCTCGGGTGACTGGAGCGCCGCAGCCGTCACGAGCAGATGGCGCCGCTCGCTCCTGCCCGGAATCACGAAATCGAGTTCGCCTCGCTGCACCTGGCCGGTTTGTGCCACGCGCTTCGCCACTCCCTGGAGTTCATGGCTCATGAAGACCTCGGGGAGCAGGAGGCCGGATACCCGGACGCCCAGATCAAACATGGAGACGGCCGCCTTGTTCACCTGGCGGATCCGGAGGTCGGCACCCGTGATGACCACGCCCTCGGTCATGCTTTCCAAGATCGTGGTGATGCTGAATTCCTCCTCGGCAAGCATCACCTTCTGTTTGGCCAGCGTCTCGGCGGTCACCCGCAGGGCGTCAGCCGCCCCGCGATAGAAAAACGGCATCTCACCCAGGATGACGGGCCTGAAATCCCCGCGCGCGATCCTTCGCAGAACGGCCAGCAGCTCGCGTGCTGGCATCACCAATACTGCAGCCGCCCACCAGAGCAGTGCCGCGACAAGCAGCAGGATGAACCCGGTTTTCGCGATCTCCTCCATCAGGCCGAAGGAACGATGAAGCGGTACCCCTCGCCTCGCACCGTTTCGAGGCAGGCGGCGTGGTCGGCGAGTTTTTCGCGCAGGCGGCGCATGTGCGTGTCGACCGTGCGGGTGTCGACCGTGCTTTTATAACCCCAGACCTCCGCCAGAAGATCCTCGCGCGACTGGATGACGCCCGCCTTCCCGATGAGCAGGGAGAGCAGCTTGAACTCCGTCGAGGTCAGGTCGAGCCGCTTGCCCTCCATGGTCACCTTCAGCGTGGTGCGGTCGAGGGCAAAGGGCCCCGCGGAGGAGGCCTCCGCGACGGCAGGCGGCGCGCTCCGCCGCAGGAGAGACTGGATGCGGAGCACCAGTTCGCGCGGACTGAAGGGCTTGGGAAGGTAGTCGTCGGCTCCAAGCTCCAGCCCCTTGATCCGGCTCTCGGACTCCCCCTTGGCGCTGAGGATCAGCAGCGGGATGGAGCGGGTGCTCTCCTCGGAACGCAGGCGCTTGGCCACCTCGAAGCCGTTGAGCCGCGGCAGCATGATGTCGAGCACGATGGCATCGGGGCGCTCGGTGCCGGCGAGTTCGAGCCCCTCCGCGCCATCCTCAGCCGCGATCACGCGGAATTTCGCTTTCTTGAGATGATAACGGATCAGATCCGTTACATCCTCCTCGTCCTCAATCAACAGGATGGTTTCAGGCATGATGCGTGCATGGGTTGTTGTGAGAAACCATTGCAGAAGGAGCTATCCGAGCCCCGACGGCGAGGCAAGCGCCGCTTTGGAACAGTTTCGGCACAAAAAAAGCGGGCCACCTGATTGGCGTCGGAAAAACCATGAAACCGACGCCGGGTGGCCCGCTCCCAACTCTGAAACCTATATATTTGACCCCCATGCCCAGGCGGCGTTCAAAAAATTTCCCATTCCCTGTTATTTTGTCCGCTTCCTGCTATAAGGGAGCGCTTCCATCCTCCCCCGGACCGCATCCTTTATGACCAAAACCATAGGCATCCTCACTTCCGGCGGAGACTCTCCGGGCATGAATCCCGCCATCCGGGCGGTTGCCCGAACCGCCGCCCAACACGACTGCCGCGTGATGGGGATCAGCAACGGTTACGACGGAATCTTTGACGGCCTCACTGAGGAACTCGGAACCCGCAGCCTCGCCTCCATCATCGACCGTGGCGGAACCATCCTGCAATCGAGCCGCTGCAAACGGATGTACACCCCGGAGGGGGTGGATCACGCGCGCAGGCGGCTCCAGGAACTCGGCATCCACGGGCTGGTGGTGATCGGCGGCGACGGCTCCCTGACCGGTGCCCGTGAACTCTCCAAGCGCGGGATGCCCGTCGTCGGGATCCCGGCCAGCATCGACAACGATCTGGCGGGAACCGAGATGGCGATCGGTGTCGACACCGCCACCAACACCATCATGCAGCAGGTCGACCGGATCCGTGACACGGCGCGCTCCCACCGCCGCTGCTTCCTCATTGAGGTCATGGGTCGCAATTCCGGCTACCTCGCACTCACCACCGCCATCAGCGGCGGTGCCTCCGTGGCGGTGATTCCGGAATACCGTTACAACATGGAGCGCATCGTTTCGGTTCTGCACAGCAGGTTCCAGGAGGCGCGCGACAACTCGATCATCATGCTTGCCGAGGGAGTCTGCGGCGCGGAGACCTTCATGAAGCGGATGACGGAGGCCGTGCCGGGAGGCGAGTTCGAGCAGGAAATACGCATCACCGTGCTGGGGCATGTGCAGCGCGGCGGCATCCCGACCCACTTCGACCGCATGCTCGGCGCCCGCTTCGGGGAGCTTGCCGTGACGGGCCTCCTTGCCTCGGAAACCGGCTGCATGACCGCCCTTGCCAAGGGGCGCGCCACCCTGATCGACCTCGACATGGTGATCGGGAAGAAAAAGCATCCCGCTCCCGAACTCATCCGTCTTGCCCGCAACCTCAAGGTGGAGTTCGGTGATCCGGTCGAACTCTAGGGAAGCCTAAGGAAACGCTGATAATCAGCACTTCCCTAAACTCCCGCCGCGTGAGTCGCCCCCGTCTCATTTTCGCGGATGGACGGGTTGGGATCGTGAGGTAGCATCCGCACATGGATTCCCTCCTCACCCTCCCCATCGGCGACTTCCGCGCCGTCGAGTTGACCCTTCGGCTGACCGTGGCGCTCGTGGCCATGACGGCTTTCCTGCTTCTCTTCTCCATCAGCTGCACGGCGGGCCGCCTCCGTCTGCCGCTCATCCTCGCCTCGGTCGCCCTCCTCGGAGCGGCCTGGTTTGAATCGGGTGTCTGGCTCGGCTGGAAGCAGGGTTTCGAGTTAGCTGGCACCTCCTACTGCGTTACCGGTCAGCTCCTCTCCGGCGAGGACCGTATCCTCGCCTGGTCTCTCGGTGTCCCCGCGATTCTCTTCTGCTTCGGAATGCTTCGGCTCCCCCGGGGAGAGGGGCATCGCTCTGCATGGACGCGGTTCTGCGTGGCGATCCTGCTTCTCGCACTCCTAGCGCTGTTCTCGAGCCTGCTGGCTCTGGCATTGCTGGGCTGGGTACTCTGGTTCCTCTGCATCAAGGCTCCTTCCGTCGCCAAGGGTTCGTCCGATCCCCTGCGGCGGGAATGCCTGATCGCATCGGGTAGCATCGCGCTCCCGTTCCTCATCACCCTTCTGGGAGGCTGGCATCTGCTGCCGCTGGGAAAGTCTGCCGAGGGGATTCTTGTCCGCGGTGAAATCATCCGCTCCCTTTGCGACATCCTCTCCTTGGTCGTGCCCGCCGTGATCCTGCTGACGGCAGTTCTCAGGCTGGCTGCGGATGTTTCGGGAGAGTCCCACGAACCCTCATCCGCCCCCCTAACCACACCGCTCAAGGAAAAGAAATCCAAGCCACGCGATCCCTCATCATCGGATCTCCAATCCGGCCTCTTCGGAAGCTAGGAATTCAGCGTCGGGTAATCCGTGTACCCTTTTGCCCCGGGTGAATAGAAGGTCGATTCGTCCGCTGGATTGAGTGGCGCCTGGCGCCTGAAGCGCTCGGGTAGATCGGGATTCGCGATGAAAGGCACGCCGAATGCAATCGCATCGGCCCACCCCTCGGCGATGGCGGCATTGCCCGACTCAAGGGTGAAGCCTCCAGCGGAAACGATCTTCCCGCTCCAAGTAGAGCGGAGTTCCCTGGGACCGACTCCCTCCACCGCGCCGTGGGCGATGTCCTGAGCGGTCACCTGCGTTATGTGCGCGTAGGCGAGTCCGAAGCGGTTGAGCTCGCGGAGCACATGGCCGAAGGTCTCGAGCGGATTGTCATCCTGCATGTCGTTGAAGGCACCGGCGGGCGAAAAACGGATCCCTACCCGGTCAGCACCCCAGACACCGGTGACAGCCTCGGTCACCTCGAGCGTGAGCCGCGCCCGGTTCGCGACCGATCCCCCGTATTGGTCGGAGCGCTTGTTTGTCCCGGTGCGCAGGAACTGATCGAGCAAATACCCGTTGGCATTGTGGATCTCCACGCCGTCGAATCCGGCCTGCTGGGCTAGCCGCGCACCATGTACATACTCGGCGATGATGCCGGGGATCTCGGCGGTCTCGAGGGCGCGGGGCGTGACATACTCCTCCATCGCTGTCCCGGTGAAGACCTGCCCCTTGGGCTTGATGGCCGAGGGTGCGACGGGAAGAGCGCCATCTTGCTGATAAGAGGGATGCGAGATGCGGCCGACATGCCAGAGCTGCAGGTAGATGTGCCCACCCTTGGCATGGACCGCGTCGGTCACCTTCTTCCAACCCGCGACCTGCGCCTCCGTGTGAATCCCGGGTGTGCTGGGATATCCGTAGCCGGAAGGAGAAACGGAGGTTGCCTCCGAAATGATCAGGCCGGCCGAGGCGCGCTGGGCGTAATACTCGGCGTTGAGTTCATTGGGCACATGACCCTCGGAAGCCCGGCAACGCGTGAGCGGCGCCATGAAGATCCGGTTCGGCAAGGCCAGCGGTCCGAGCTGGAGGGGAGTGAAGAGATCGGGCGTCATGAGAAGGTGTTTAGGCTGAAGATTGTTGGGCTCTAAGGAAAAAGCAGGGGAAAATGTGGTGCTCTGGCATGCCTCATGTAGAAACGCGAAGATCGTGAGAAAGAATCCGTATCTTCTCCGCCTCTTCCTGAGTTCATGAGTTCCAGATTAAAATCTCTCCGCGCCTCTGCGGCTCCGCGGGAAAATCCTCAAAAAGGCAGACCGGGAATGCCTAGTCCGGCCGTGAGCTTGCCCATCTCGTCAGCTGCGAGTTTCTTCGCATCGGCGGTCGCCTGTCGGACGGCGCTGAGTACCAGATCCTCAAGCATCTCGACATCGTCGGCGTTCACGACTTCGGGGGCGATGCGGATCGAGAGGATGTCGCCGGCGCCGGTCGCCTTCACCGTCACCTTACCCCCTCCGGAGGAGGCCTCCACCTCGCGCTTGGCGAGGTCTTCCTGGATCTGGGCCATCTTTTTCTGCGCGTTGGCGGCGGCGCTCATCATCTTGGCAATGTTCATGGAGTCGTATCGGGTTGGGTGCGTTGTGGGCGTTAGGTGCGTTCTGGTGAACTCAGGCTTTCTGCGGGGGATCAATCAGGATCTCTGCTTTGAAAATCTCCAGCGCCTTGCGGATGAGCGGATCGCTTTTGAACTCCTCAAGCTCCGCGGCACTGATCGCGGGGGTGGCGGGTTCCGTGGCCGTCTGCTTGGGCGCGGGTTCCGCAGTGGCCTTGCTGGAAGCTGCCGAAGCGATTGAAGCTTTGGAGCCGGTGGATGAGGCTGACTGGGAGGGCTCGGCGACCGGTTCCGAAGGAGCGGGCGGCTCCTCTCCTGTGAAGCGGTATTCGAAGGTGATCTTCACGCCGAGTGCCGCGGTGAGCTGCTCCTCGATTTTTTTTACTGCCTGCGGCCAGAAGAGTGTCTGCGTCTGCTGCTCGAGCGAAGGGGGGAACTCCACCAGGATGGCGTTGCCAATCCGCTCGATGAAGCGCCCATCCTCGACCCAGCCGAATTTCAGCGGCGAGTCGGCGGCAAGCTTCATCGCCACGTCCTGCCAGGGGTCCGAGGAATTGGGAGTGGGGAGTGGGGAGTTGGAAGCTGGAGGCTGGGAACCAAGGCTCTGGGAAGAGCCGCTGACGAAGGACGTAGTCAGCCCCGCAGGAGCGGCACCGCTTCCCAGGAGGGAAGTGCCGTCGGCTGGGGAATCAACCGGTGCGGGTTTAAATTCAGCCTTGGGCGGTTCGGGTCGGATCGGAGCCGCCGGCAAAGGGGTCGCCTTGGGTGCCGATGCTGGCGCTGGTGAGGGAGCGGCAACAGGAGCTGCGGGACGGGGAGCCGGTGGGTGCGCCACAGGCCGATCCGGGAGCGGTGCGCCGCCGCGAAGCGCGGTGAGCGTGTCGAGCACGTCGCTGAGACTTGCCTCCTCAAGGAGATGGACTCCCTTGATGAGGGCGACATCGAGTTGGAGCTTCTTGTCGGTTGCCCAACGGAGGCGGCCTTCGGCATCGCCGAAGTGATCCAGGAGGACCAGGAGCTTCTCCTGGGAGATCGATTCCCCGAGCCTCGCCTCCTCGGTCGCTTCCGCAGACGGGTGGACCTTGCCGATCAGGACATCGCGGAGCAATCCGACGAGATCGCCGAGAAGCCGTGCCAGATCCTTGCCGGCC
>JBEAOJ010000305.1:0-3427 GCA_041164985.1 Verrucomicrobiota bacterium
ACGGCCCCCTGGATGTAGCCGGGTGAAGGCATGGTGACCGGCTCCCCCCTCTGCGCCGCCTCCTCGAGCTTGCGGTTGGTCTCGCGGTACTGGGCGAAGGTCGGGTGGTTGTAACCCGTCAACCGCTCGACAGCCTCCAATTGGGACCGCATGGCTCGCTCGGCGGCAAGCTGCAGCTTGGAATCGAAGGTGGTCCGGATGCACACCCCGTCGTTCATTGCGCGGTCGAATCCAAGGGCCGCGATCGCTTGCTGGCGAACCAGATCGATCGCGTAGGAAACCCTGTTGGGATTCGTTCTCTTGCGGACGGACAGATTGAGTTCGACGGCTTTCTGATACTCGTCACGGGAGATCAGGCCCATCTCCCTCATGCGGCCAAGGACGAAGTCCCGAACCTTCTTCGCCCCCTTCGGATTGTTCCAGGGAGAGAGGGCATTCGGACTCTTGAGCAGACCGGCAAGCATGGCGCATTCCCCGACCGAAAGATCCTTGGCCGACTTGCCGAAGTATCCCCTCGCCGCAGCCTCGACGCCGTAGAAGCCGCTGCCGAAGTAGACGCGGTTCAGGTAAAGTTCCATGATCTTCTCCTTCGGGAGATGATCCTCGATGCGTTGCGCCACGAACATCTCCAGAAGTTTGCGGCGGTAACTCCGCTCACGGAGGTCGAAGGAATTGCGGGCCAATTGTTGGGTTACCGTGCTCGCCCCCTGCTTCACCCGCCCCTGCCGGTAGTTGCTGATCGCCGCCCGGAGGACACCGAAGTAATCGACCCCGTGGTGCTCAAAGAACCGGTTATCCTCCTCGGCCACGACCGCGTTGACCATCTCCTTGGGAATCTGGTCATAAGGAATCGGCAGGCGGTTCTGGATGAAGATCTTCCCGATCTGCTGGCCCGAGCGGTCCAGGATCACGCTGGCCGACTCCATCCTTGGAAGCTTCTCGAGATCGAAACTGGCCGCCCTTGCCGAGAACTCAGCGACCATCCAACCGTAGACCGCCAAGGCAGCGAGGGAACCTGCGATCAGGAGTATCAACGGCACGAGGAACCACCACCGCAGAAACCATGGATTCCTGCGGCGTTCCTTCCCCTCCTCCCAGCTGTAACGATGACGTGCGATCCCGTCATCTTCTCCATGAACCCCTCTCCCGGGCAAGAACTGACAGGAAGCCATCCCCCCTTTAATGGGTTCAAAATTGGAATCTTACCCCCCCGATGGCCCAACAGACCAACAGCCGTTTTCGATTTGTTTAGGCTGCGTAGTGAGTCTCCGGGAGGGAGCGCAGGCGCTCCGCGGCCTGTTCGGCCGTCAGATCACGCTGCCCTTCCGAGAGCATCTCGTAGCCGACCAGGAATTTCTTCACCGAGGCGGATCGCAACAGGGGCGGGTAGAAGTGGGCGTGAAGCTGCCAGTATTCCCCGGGCTTCTCGCCGGCATCCGGCAGGAACGGCGCTCCGTGCCACCCCATCGAATAGGGGAAGGAGCACTGGAAGAGATTGTCGTAACGGACCAGCAGGCGGCGCATCGTCTCGGCAAGGTCAAGGCGGTGCGACCCGGGGAGATCGGTCAATCTCGCGATATGGGTTGCCTTGGGCAGCAGCAGGATCTCGAACGGCCAGAGGGCCCAGAAAGGGACGACGGCGAACCAATGCTCCCCCTCGACGACGATACGGGAACGCTCGCGAAGCTCGGCCTGTGCATAGTCGAGAAGCATGGGGTGACCATGTTCCAGGAAGTAATCCCGCTGCGAGAGATCCTCCTTGGCGGGCTCCTCGGGAATGAAATCACCCGCCCAGATCTGGCCGTGGGGATGGGGATTGGAGCAACCCATGGCAGCCCCCTTGTTCTCGAAGACCTGAACCCAGCGGTATCGCGATCCAAGTTCCGCAGTCTGCTCCTGCCATGTCTCCACGACACGGACGATCCCGGGTGCGGTCATTTGCGCCAGCGAGAAGTCATGGCGCGGGGAGAAGCAAATCACACGGCACTCGCCGGAGACTTCGCGCGTCTTGAAGAACGGACTGTCGGAAGCCTCCCCACCGCCACCTGTTCCGGGCATCAGTAGCGCCGGGAAATCATTCCCGAAAACAAAGGTGTCCGTGTAGGCGGGGTTGGTATCGCCGCCCACCCGTTTGTTTCCGGGGCAGAGCGCGCACCCGGGGTCGAAGGAGGGGCGGCCCTCGGCAACAGACTCCACCTGTCCGAGCCAGGGACGCTGCGCTCGATGAGGGGAAACAAGCAGCCACTCGCGGGTGAGCGGGTTCCAACGGCGATGCGGGTGATTCATCTCAAAAGTAAAAGGTTAAGGGGCAAGGTGAAATCGGGACGCAAGAAAGGGAGGCTATTCCGGTCTACCAACCGGGAAGGATCGTGATCCCGTCAACCATCCTGCAGGAATGAACCGCGTACCGCGAGGCATAGGCGGGATGACTGCGCGGGTAGGCGGTCTCCACGGCGGCAAGCACGGCGGCCTCGCTTTCCGTGAGGACGAGCGCGCCGCTTGCACCCTTGTCCCCTCCCCCGAGCATCCGCTCGCCAAGGACACCTGGCACCGTCCGGACGATATCGCACATGGTCTCGAGTTCCCTGCCGGAGATCTCGTAATCATCCCTGAGACCCAGGCCGTCCGCCCGGAAGATCGCACCCACGGTGGCGATATCCCCCTGCTCCCACGCCCTGAGCATCCGGGCGAAGCGCCGTTGCGCATGGTGGATGTAGGTGAGCCTGCGGCAGAGGGCGGGGTGTGATTTCCCGAACCGTGCGAGGATCGCTTCATGAAGCTCCTCCGTACGGACATCGCCGAGAGTCGTGATCCCGAAGGGTTCCCTGCAGAGATCCACCATCGCGGCGCACTCCGAGTGACGGATCTTGTAGGTCGACTTCTCCAGACCGGGGCGCATCGTCCCCGTGTCGAGGCTCATGATGCGGAAGTCCGGTGCTCCGGCACCCAGGGGAACGTGGCGGATCGAGCGGTCGGAGGGATTGTAGTGCGTCCCCATCCCCTCGCGGGCGAAGAGGATCATGATCTGGTCGAGATTCCCGCAGGGGGAACCGATGTAGTCGTTCTCCACCGCCTGTGCCAGATCCACCACACGCATCTCTGCGGCGAGATCGATGCCGTTCACCTCCGCAAGCGAGAGGAGCAGATTCAGCGTCAGGGAAGCCGATCGGGACATGCCGCCGCCGGGAATATTCCCGTAGAGGATCGCGTCCATTCCCTTCGTGACGGGATAGCCCTCACGCTTGAGTAGCCAGGCCACTCCCATCGGAAAGCGGGCCCAAGAATCGGGTGCGGTGCCGGGCTCCGGGATCTCCGCAAGGGAGAGATCGATGACTCCATCCTGTTCAAAGCTGCCGCTGAAGAGGCGCAGCCGATCGGTGCCGTTGGGACGGAAGGCCATCCAGATGAATCGGTCCGTTCCCACGCC
>JBEAOJ010000306.1:0-2578 GCA_041164985.1 Verrucomicrobiota bacterium
AAGCTCGAGAACTCGTGGGTCTTGGCAGCCAATTCCCGTGCCTCAAGCTCATCGGGCTCCCCCTTGAAGAGATCGGGGTAGAAGACCTTGATCATCGTGACGCAGGATCCGGAGGGTCCGACGACGACCTCGGCGTCGCGGAATGCCTTCATCGTGACCCGGGCCGCCGACCGGGCCTCGTCCCAGTAGCCTGAGTTGAAGGGTGGTTGCCCGCAGCAGCTCTGACCCTCGGGAAAGGGGACCTCGTGGCCCAACCCCTCAAGCACGCGCACCACCGACCAGGCCACATTCGGGTAGAGCTGGTCGACGAAGCAGGGAACGAACAGGGAGATGCGCATCGGGCGAATGCAGAATGATAAATGAAGAATGAAAAAGGGCCGCGGATGGCAGTCAGGTTTTCAATTGATCAGTGAAAGGGGGTGGGGGAAGGAAGAATGAAAAAGGGCAACCCCTTCGGAAAAGATACTCTTAAACGAAAAGATCGCCTCATTTTTCATTCTTCATTTTCCTTTTTGCCTTTCCCCTACCTCAGGAAGGCCTCGTGGAGGCCGCCGTCGACCGTGATGATCTGGCCGGTGGTCTTGCTGAGGCGCTGGCTGACGAGGAGGAAGTAGGCTTCCGCCTGGTCGGCCGGGGTGATCGGTGCCTTCGTGAGGGTTCGGTCGGCGTAGAACTGCGCCAGCTTGCTCACGAGGGACTCGGTCGCCTCGTCGTCGGTGTAGGGGATGTTGTACTTGGCCAGCGACCCGATGACCCGGTCGCGCGGGAACATCGCGCTCCCCTGAACGACGGTCGCCGGGGCGACTCCGTTCACGCGGACGAGCGGCGCAAGCTCCATGGCAAGCTCGCGCACAAGGTGGTTGGCGGCGGCCTTCGAGGTGTCGTAGGCAAGGCTGCCCTTCTTGGCGACGGCGGCGTTGGCGCTGGTGGTGAGCACCATGGCTCCGCGCAGTCCCTGTTCCCTGAAGGTCTTGGCCGCCTCGTCGGCGACGAGGTAGCTGCCGGTGACGTTGATGTTGAAGGTGAGGGCCCACTTGTCGTCGGGGATGTGGCCCGTCGTGTCGCTCGGGACAAAGATGCCCGCGGTGATCTCGATGGCGTCGAATCCGCCGTAGGCGAGGGCGACCTGGTCAAGCATCGCGCGGATGCTGGCACGATCGGTGATGTTGCCGCCGAATCCGATGGCAGGGCCGCAGCCGCTGACTCCGGTGCCCGCGACGCCGATACCGATGCCGTACTTGTCGGTGATCTCCTTGGCGGTCGCCTCGGCGGCGGCCTGGTTCAGGTCGACGCAGACGATGTGGGCCCCTTCCTTGACGAGGCGGTGGGCGGTCTCCTTGCCGATGCCGGATCCTGCGCCGATCACGATGTGGATCTGGCGGGCGAGTTCCTTCTCGGCGGGCATGCGCTGGAGCTTGGCCTCCTCGAGGAGCCAGTACTCGATGTCAAAGGCCTCCTGCTGGGGCAGGGAGACATATTCGTCGATCGCCTCGGCGCCGCGCATGACCTCGACGGCGCAGTTGTAGAACTCCGCGGTGACGCGGCTCTCGCTCTTGTCCTTGCCCCACGCGACCATTCCCAGTCCGGGGATGAGGATGACGGTCGGGTTCGGATCGCGCATCGCGGGGGAGTTCGCGTGCTTGCAGCGGTCGTAGTAGGCGGCGTAGTCGGCGCGGTAGGCATCGAGGCCGGCGGAGAGCTTGGCCTTGAGGGCCGCGACATCCTCGGTCTGGGGATTCCAGTCGACGTAGAGGGGCTTGATCTTCGTGCGGAGGAAATGGTCGGGGCAGGAGGTGCCGAGCTCGGCGAGGCGGGCGGCATCCTTGGAGTTCACGAAGCGGAGGATCTTCTCGTCGGACTGGACGGTGCCGACAAAGCGCTTCTGCTGGCTGACCTGACCGCGGAGCCAGGGAAGGATGGCGGCGAAGGCCTTGTCACGGGCTGATTCGTCGAGCGACCGGTACTTGGCACCGCCGAACGCGGCGGCGTCTCCACCCTTGGCGGAATACTTCTCCTCGATGTAGGCGGCGGCCTTGTCGATGAAGGCGAGGGTCTTTGCGTAGCAGGTCTTGGCATCGTCATCCCATGAGATGAAGCCGTGCTGACCCATCATGATGGCCTTGATCGCGGGATTTTTCCTCTCGATCTCCTGCATGGCGAGGCCGAGCTCGAAGCCGGGGCGCATCCAGCCCACATACTCCATCTCGCCGCCGAAGATCTCCTTCGTCAGCTCCTGGCAACGACGGCTTGCGGCGACCGCGATGATCGCATTCGGATGCATGTGGTCGACATGCTTGCCGGTGAGGAAGCTGTGGAGCGGCGTGTCGATCGAGGAGGGGCGGGGATTGAGGTTGAAGGTGGTGTGGGCGTAGGCGCCGACCATGTCGTCCTCGGCCTGGGACTTCAGCCCCCTGTCGGCGCGGGTGCCGTAGCTCTTCTGCAGACCGATCAGCTTCTCCTGATAGAGGGAGGAGAAGTTCTCGCGCTTGGAGGTGCGGAGATCGCCGCCGGAGCCCTTCACCCAGAGCACCTCGACCATCTCGCCTGTGAGGGGATCCTTCTCCATGATCTTGGAGGA
>JBEAOJ010000307.1:0-6199 GCA_041164985.1 Verrucomicrobiota bacterium
GGGAACGAGCGCGGAAGACAACGATGGAATCGTTGCCCAACGGGCGGCACCGCTTGCCGGGAATACGTATGCGTGGGTACGCATCGGATAGACTACCGAAGGTAGCCCCAAAGGGGGCGAGCTGAGCGGGAGCGAACGAGTCAATCAAGTGCCGTCAATTATGAATGATGAAGGGTGAACCAGGCCCGGGCGTAGCACTGCGTTAGTTCCCGCGGTAGTCAGTATCCGCAGCAAACGGCGCACCGCTTGCCAAGATACATTTGCCGTCAATTATGAAAGCAGGCAGCAAGAGTGGAGTCGCATCGCAGATCGACATCCCGTCAGCATAGTTTCCTTTTTCATTCCTCCAACACCAACTCGGACAATTTGGCAAAGATCGTATCGCTCCCCTCCCCCGCATCAATGCGGTGAAAAAGGGTTGGTGCTGTTTTTTGATAGTAACCGACCACGGGGAGTGTCGACTCGCGGTAAACCCTGAGCCGTTCCTCGATGGCCTCCGCCGTGTCATCGTTGCGTCGCACAAGCGCCGCGCCGCACCTCGGGCAGGGATCGCCAGCCTGATGGCCGTGGAGCGATGCGCTGAATGTCGCTCCGCAGGCAAGGCATGAGAGACGCTCGAGAATCCTCCGTCTGATCTCCTCATCGGAAAGCTCGAGCAGGATCACAAGGTCCAGGGGCGCCTCCAGATCACCGAGGGCTTTGTCGAGATGTTCGGCCTGGGCGACCGTCCTGGGAAATCCGTCGAACAGGAACCGGGGGCCGTTCTCCTTCATCCATGCGGCGACGATCCTCACCGCCAGTTCGTCCGGAACCAGCAACCCCTTGCTTATCCACGCATCCGCCTCGCGTCCGAGCGGGGTGCCCCGGGCACACTCGGCACGAAGAAGGGCTCCGGTCGAGACGTGGGGAATGCCGAAGGCGCGGGAGAGGCTGTCCGCCTGAGTCCCTTTCCCGGAAGCCGGCGGACCGAGAAGGACGATCCGCTGCCTCGACGGATTCACAGATTCGGGTTCACGGATTCAGGAAGTCACCGCAGCCGACGACTAGCGGTGACTGGTCAGATAGATGGTCACTCCGGCGATCACGAGCAGGCCGAGGCCCGCGTAGAGCCAGACAAGCGAGGTGTCGCTGACGGAAGAGCCGCCGACCGAAGGACGAGGGGCGCTGCGACCACGGATTTTTCCCTTTCGCAGGAATCCGTCGTAGTGGCGCTGAAGCAGGAAGGTCTCCACCTGGCGCATGGTGTCGAGGGTGACACCCACGATGATGAGCAGTCCGGTGCCGCCGAAGAACTGTGCCGCCATGTAGGGGACGTTCAGGGCGCGGCTGAGGAGCTGTGGCAGGACGGCGATGATGACGAGGAAGATCGCCCCGGCGAAGGTCAGGCGTCCCATGGTGTAGTCGAGGAAATCGGCGGTCGGCTTGCCGGGGCGGACACCGGGAATGAATCCTCCGTACTTCTTGAGATCGTCGGCGATCTGGGCTGGCTGGAACTGCGTGGCGACCCAGAAGTAGCTGAAGGCGAAGATCAGCAGGGCGTAGAGGCTGTAGTGCATCCATCCGGCCGAGAGCTGGTTGGCCCAGTAGACGGCCCAGGGCTTGTTGCCGAAAGCCATGTTGAGGATGGTCGAGGGGAAGAGGAGGATCGCCTGGGCGAAAATGATCGGCATGACACCGGCATAGTTCACCTTGAGCGGCATGTACTGGGTCTGCCCGCCGTAGACCTTGCGGCCGACGACGCGCTTCGCATACTGGACGCTGATGCGGCGGGTGGCCTGAGTGACGGCGATGACCGCGGCGATCACCAGGAAGAGGAAGGCGCAGAGAATGACAAGCACCACGGGGCTCACGGTGCTGGCCTCCCCGCCGCTCGGGACGAAAGTGCGCCAGGCCTGCACGAGACCGGCTGGCAACTGGGCCAGAATACCGATTGTGATGATGACGGAGATGCCGTTACCGACACCGCGTTCGGTGATCTGGTCGCCGATCCACATGAGGAACAATGTTCCGGCGGTCATGATCAGGACGGTGAGAAGACGGAAGGGAACGCCGGGATCGGCTACCAAGGGAACGCCGAGCTTGGCAATCGTCTCGGTGATGCCGGGCAGGAAGGGATTGGACTGCGGGCTCTCGAACGAGAGGGCCAGGAGCCACCCCTGGAAAATGCAGAGGGCGATCGTGGTGTAGCGGGTGTACTGGGCGATCTTCTGGCGTCCTCCGTCCTCGCGGGCGAGGCGTCCGAGCTTGGGAATCACGGCCCCGAGCAACTGGAGCATGATCGAGGCGCTGATGTAGGGCATGATGCCCAGCGAGAAGATGGCGCAGTTCCCGAGCGCTCCGCCCGAGAAGAGATTGAAGAGCGCGGCGGCTCCGCCCCCGGCACTGTGGTCGGCGACGTTGAGGAACCATTCACGCAGCACCTGGGCATTGACCCCCGGGGTCGTGATGGCAGCGCCGATGCGCATGATCACCACCATCCCGAGGGTGAAGAGGACGCGCTGCCTCAACTCGGGAATCTTGAAGATGTTGGCGAAGGCCGAGATCATGCGTTGCGTCCTGGGTTACGGGCGCTCGGGCTGTTTGCCTTGGTGGCGCCCAGGGTTTGCCTAGGCAGCCTTGACGGCTTTGCGGGGAGCAGCCTTCAGGATGGCACGACCGGCCACCTTGGTCTGACGCTCGCGAAGGACCAGGGATCCTCCGGCGGCCTCGAGCTTCTCCTTGGCGGCGGCGCTCGATTTGTCCACCTCGACGGTGAACTTCTTCGTCACGGTACCGCGGGCGAGAAGCTTGATGCCGTCGTTGCGGCCATGGACCAGACGGAGGGAGCGGAGGGCCGCCTCGTCGATCCTGGCACCGGCCGGGAAACGCTCCTCGAGGGTGTCGAGGTTGATGACGGCGTAGACGGGCTTGAAATCGGCGTTGTTGAATCCGCGCTTGGGGAGACGGCGGATGAGGGGCATCTGGCCGCCTTCGAATCCGAGTCGGACGCTTCCGCCGGAACGGGCGCGCTGTCCCTTGTGACCGCGTCCGGAGGTCTTTCCATGGCCGCTGCTTTCGCCGATACCGAGACGCTTGCGGCGGTGCTTGGCACCGGGACGGGGGGCGAGGTTGTGAAGTCGCATTGTCATTGTGAAATGGGGTTAGGCGGCCGCGGTGACTTCGGGGGCTGCTGCCTCCTTCACCTTCTTGCCGCGCAGCTTCATGATCTCGTTGCGGGGACGGAGGCTGGTGAGGGCGGAGAGGGTGGCCTTGACCACGTTGGCGTGGTTGTTGGAGCCGAGTGACTTGGCGAGCACGTCGCGGATGCCCGCGGCCTCGATGACGGCACGCACACCGCCGCCGGCGATGACGCCGGTACCGGGGGAGGCGGGACGGAGCAGGACGCGTCCGCCGCCGAACTCGCCGAAGGTCTCGTGCGGGATCGTGTTCTCGGCGATGGAGACGGGAACCATGGCCTTGCGTGCGGCCTCGGAACCCTTGCGGATCGCCTCGCTGACCTCGTTGGCCTTGCCGAAGCCGATGCCGACGCGTCCCTTCATGTCACCGGTGACGATCAGGGCGCTGAAGCTGAAGCGGCGGCCGCCTTTGACGACCTTGGCGCATCGGTTGATGAACACGACCTTCTCGATCGTGTCCTTGGGAGTCTCGTCGACCGGCTTTTCCCGGCGTGGTCCGCGTTTGGGGCGTTTGTCGTCCATAAAAATCAGAACTGGAGTCCTCCCTCGCGGGCGGCGTCGGCAAGGGCCTTCACCTTGCCATGGTACATGAAACCGCCGCGGTCGAAGACAACCTTGGCAACCTTCTTGGCGAGGCCGCGCTCGGCGATGAGCTTGCCGACCTTGATGGCCGTGGCCACGTTGGCACGGCTGGAAGGATCCTTGCGGAACGACTCCTCGGTCGTGTTGACGCTGGCGATGGTGGCACCGGCGAGATCGTCGATGACCTGGGCCGTGATGTGCTGGCCCGAGAAGTGGATGGCAAGGCGGGGCCTCTCGGAGGTGCCGGAGACTTTCTTGCGAAGGCGGACGTGCCGCAGTTTGCGTGAATTGGTGGCTGACATGGTTGTGTCCTTGGCTTGCTTGGATTACTGGACGGTCTTGCCTTCCTTGCGGCGGACCTGCTCGCCGGCATAGCGGATTCCCTTTCCCTTGTAAGGCTCGGGCGGGTAGTAGGCGCGGATATCGGCGGCCACCTGGCCGACGAGCTGGCGGTCGATCCCCTCGATCGAGATCTTGGTGTTGTCGGTGACGGCAACCTTGATCTCCTTGGGAATCGGGAAGAGGACGGGGTGGGAGTATCCGATCGAGAGATCGAGCTTGTCCCCCTTGACGGCGGCACGGAAACCGACGCCCTGGATCTCGAGATCCTTGCGAAAACCGGCGCTCACGCCGGTGACCATGTTGTTGACAAGGGCGCGGGCGAGGCCGTGCAATGCGCGGACTTCGCGGTTCTCGTTTCCGCGTGCGACGGTGAGCTTGGTTCCCTCGACGGTGAGGGAGATGTCCTTGGGAAGCTCCCAGTTGAGCTTGCCCTTGGGGCCCTCGACGGTGACCCGGTTGCCGTCGGCGACGGTGACCTTGACTTTGTCGGGGAGAGTGATGGGTGTTTTACCGATACGGGACATGGCAGGAAGGATGGTTACCAGATGTAGGCGAGGAGTTCGCCGCCGACTTTCTGTTTGCGGGCCTCGTGACCGGAGAGGACTCCGCGCGAGGTGGAGAGGATGGAGATTCCGAGGCCGCCGAGGACGCGGGGAATCTCCTCGCTGCCGACATAACGGCGAAGGCCGGGACGGCTGATGCGGCGGAGTCCGGCGATCGCGGGGGTCTTGCCGACATAGCGGGGCCTGATCCTGATGCGGGGATGGGTCTCCTTGTTGTCGAGTTCGTACTCCTCGATGTAACCCTCGCGCTTGAGGATGGCGACGATGTCGCTCTTGATCTTGGAATACGGGACGTAGAACTCGTCCTTCTGCACGCTGACGGCGTTGCGGACGCGGGTGAGAAGGTCGGCGATGGGATCGGTCAATGCACTCATGGAAATCAGGCGGCTGCGGTTTCTGCGGCTTCGGTCTTCTCGGCCTTCTTGGCGTTGCGGCCGACGAAGGGCATTCCGAGTTCGGCAAGGAGGGCGCGCGCCTCGTCGTTGCTCGTCGCGGAGGTCACGATGGTGATGTCGAACCCGATGTTGCGCTTGATCTTGTCGAGCTCGATTTCGGGGAAGATGGACTGGTCGGAGACGCCGAGGGTGTAGTTGCCGTTGCCGTCGAAGGCGCGGGCGGAGACACCGCGGAAGTCACGGATGCGGGGGAGTGCCGTCTTGATGAGGCGCTCGAGGAACTCGTACATGATGCGGCCGCGGAGGGTCACCTTGGCGCCGATCGCTTGGCCGGCGCGGAGCTTGAAGTTGGAAATGGCCTTCTTGGCGATGGTCTCGACGGGCTTCTGTCCGGTGATGGTCTCAAGCTCGTCCTTGGCGATTTCAAGGGCGGCCTTGACGTCCGGAGCGGAGGCGATGGAGGTGTTGATGACCACCTTCACCAGGCGGGGCACCTGATGGACGTTCTTGTAACCGCGCTTCTCCTTGAGGGCCGGGATGATGCGGGTGTTGTACTCGTTCTGAAGTTCGGCAATGGGCAGTGACATGTCGCTGTATCCTTTGTTGATGTGGCTTCCCGGGTGTTATTCGGCCTTGGCCTTCCTGGCCGGCTTCTTGGCGGCCTTGGGCTTGGCCTCCTTGCCCTCTGTGGCGGCACCCTCGCGGGTTCCCTTCTGGAGAAGCTTGACGTTGGAAATGTGGATGGGGCCTTCCCGCTCGATGATCGCGCCGTTGGGCTGCTCCTGGGAGCGGCGGACGTGCTTCTTGATCATGCGGACACCCTCGATGACGACCTGGTGCTTGGCACGGTTGACCTGGAGGATCTTTCCTTCGGAACCACGATGGTTTCCGGAGATGACCTTCACGAGGTCGCCGGCGTGGACGTGGGTGTTGATGAGTTGCAGAGCGGGCATGGCTTGGAACTTCTTGGGTGTTAGAGAACCTCGGGGGCCAGGGAGACGATCTTCATGAAGTTCTTCTCACGAAGCTCGCGGGCGACGGGTCCGAAGATACGGGTGCCGCGGGGATTGAGGTCCTTGTCGATGATGACGATGGCGTTGTTGTCGAAGCGGAGGTAGGAACCGTCCTCGCGGCGCACGGG
>JBEAOJ010000308.1:0-5567 GCA_041164985.1 Verrucomicrobiota bacterium
CAGAGAACCCGCACTTTCGATCCAGATACGCCACCCTCGCCGGCCTATGGGATACCGCTAGACCAACACTGGCCAAGCACGGACTGGCCGTAAGCCAGCTTCCAGAACGGGAGGAGGGTGCCGTAGGGGTGATGACTCTTCTCATCCATACCTCAGGAGAATGGATGTCATCCCGGCTCATGCTTCCATTGGCTCAGCAAACGGCTCAGGCAGTGGGCAGTGCCCTGACCTATGCTCGCCGGTATGCACTGGCAAGCGTAGTTGGACTGACCGCTGACGAGGATGACGATGGGAACGAAGCCAGCAAGACACCACCGCATCAAGCTCAGACGCCGGCAATCGGCCTATATGCCGCGCGGATAATGGATGCCGACGACCAGATCACTGGAACTGTATCTGAGGTTAGAGAGGCCACGGGAGAGAAAGCCGGCAAGCCTTGGCACCGATGGAATGTCAGATTGCTAGATGCCCGAGGCATGACCCGTGAGGCCGTCACCTTCAACGATGTGCAGGGCAAAACCGCTATCACCGCCAAGGATACAGGCGCAACGGTGCAGATGAGTATTGTGAGATCAGGGACAAATGCCGGCTCGTGGAAGATCAAGACCATCGAGATTGTATGAGTGGCCGATACTCACGATCCAAGGGAGCACGGGGTGAAAGGGCATGGCGGGACATGCTCAGGGAACACGGCTTCGCCAAGGCATACCGGACGGCACAGCGTTCTGGAACTGGAGGCACCGCCGATGTGCAGGCACCCGAACTTCCTACCGTTCACTTTGAATGCAAGTGCGTGGAGAGGTTGAGTATTCGGCAAGCACTGGCACAGGCAACCCGTGATGCCGGCACCGGGAAGGTGCCCGTGGTGGCACACAAGACCTTGCGGGAGGGGTGGCTAGTCACCCTGAGCGCGGAGCACTTCCTTAAAATCCTCCAACGATCAGACCTTCCCCAATGAGACATTCACCCCGTATCCCCTACATCCCACGGCGCACCCGTGAGGAGCTACAGGCGCCGGCTCCCCCCGGAGGGCGTCACAATCAAATGGTGAGGGTGGCCGTCTCTCTGATCGGTCAAGGCATCACCCCGGAAGCCGTCTTTGCTCAACTCCGTAGCAACTATGACCAGACCGTGCCCGATAAGCACATCATGGATATTGTGAAATGGGCGGCAGGGAAGAGTTTCACCCCATGCACCCCCGGATCATTCAATGGGAAGAGACCAGATCCACAGGCGCCGGTTACTCGTGAGAGTGCGGCAGGCTGGGCCAAGCGTTTCCTCAAGGGGGATTTTTTCAGTGAGGCCGCTTTATGGTCGGCATCACCGTGGCCGCTAGTGAATGATTTCCAGACCGATGCTCAGGCTCTCATGGCCGGCCTCTATGACCCGCAAGAGCACATCAACATCGTCTCTACCTATAGGGTGATAACGGATGAGGCGGGTAATATCGTCAAGGCAACCCCTCAGGGAGCAGGACGCACACTCACACGGACTGAATGGCTGGCTGAGATGAAGAGGGTCGGCACCCCGGAGAGCAAGGCAGGGGGATGGGTGCGGATGAACCCCGTGAGGGCGAAGGGTAGTGGCACCGGAGGAGCTATCACAGATGCCGATGTGACCGCTTATAGGGTTCTCCTACTTGAAAACGACCTACTCCCGATTGCGGATCAAGTCTCAGTGCTGGCCAAGCTCCCCCTCCCCATTTCGGCAATTCTGACCAGTGGAGGCAAAAGCCTTCATGCATGGGTAAAGGTGGACGCCGGCAATGCTGAAGCATGCCGGAGCACCGCGCGGGAGATTCTGACTGCACTTTCACCAATGGGATTCGATCCCGGCACCAAGAACGCATCACGCCTAAGCCGTCTGCCCGGAACCGTTCGCCAGATCGGAGGCACCGGCGACAAACAACAACGACTCCTCTTCCTTAATCCACACGCCACCGGCACAACCCCAATTTGCAAGCTATGACAACAACTCTAACCGCACCACTACACGAAGCCCTCAGCCCTGTGAGCAATCCCGAAACTGAAGATGATTTCACTGAGCTGGGAACCATACCTTCCAGAGTGAAGAAGAGTGGAGGACTCTTAGAAGCCTTCAGCGCCAGCGCTTTGCCCTTCACCAAACTGAGGGAAGTGGGCATTCCACCACGCAAGAAACTGATCGGTGATTGGTTCTGTGAGGCTGACCTGAGCTTTGTCTATGCCCCCCGTGGGATTGGTAAAACATGGTTCAGTTTAGGACTAGCCTCAGCAATCGTGGGCAAGAATGACTTTGGGCCGTGGCCGGTTCACGATCACGCTCCTGTTCTTTATGTGGACGGGGAGATGCCTCTGGAATCTCTAGAGCAACGGATGGCCGGCATGGGTGCGGATGATGACCTCACCGTGTTAAACCATGAGGGGCTTTACCACCTTACCGGGAAGGTATTGAACCTGACCGACCCTGAGGCTCAGGACGCTATCACCCGTCTTTGTCTGAGGGACGGAATCAAGGTGCTGATTCTCGACAACATCAGCTGTCTCTTTAATGGACTTAAGGAGAATGGAGCAGATGAATGGGAGATGGTTCTACCGTGGCTTCTAGCACTCAGAAGGCACAGAATCGCTGTCGTCATAGTGGCACACGCTGGCCGCAACGGGCAGATGAGAGGCACGAGCCGTCGAGAGGACGCCGCATTCTCCGTAATCCGTTTGGAGGAAACTCAGGACGCCGTGGCAACTCGACGGGATGGAGCGCGGTTTCTTCTCCGATTTACCAAGGATCGCAATAGTCGAACCGAGCAACCGGCAATGGAATGGGCCTTCACTACCGGGGACGATGGGAAGGTGAGTATCTGCACCAAGGAAGCCGATGGACTAGCCGTTCTTGTTGAATGGGTGAGAGACGGGCTGACCAGCGCCCGTGATATTGCGGCTGAGATGGGGATTACACCCGGCACCGTCTCCAAGCTGGCAAAGCGAGCTATCGAGGCCGGCAGACTACGGAAGGAGGGCCGAGGCTATGCAATCGCCTAAGCACACGCTTATTTCCAGCTCTCTCCATACGGCTGAGAAACAGGAAACGGATGGAAACGAAAGTGGAAACGGGGCTGAAACGAGAGCCGGCTTTCTCTGTAGGAATGGAAACGAGCTGGAAACCAAGTGTGGAAACGAAAACCAACTTTCTGTGGCACTCGTTTCCAGCACAACAATATGAACCACGACCTGAGAGACACGCTGAAGGCCACGGCCAAGGCATCCACTGAGGAGAGGCACCGGAAACTGAAGAAGGCGAAAGCATTTTCCGCTAAATCTCCTGAGACCCTGACCATATTGCGACCTGAGCCGGCGAGGACTGGCAGGAAGAGGGACACCATCGAAAGCCTGACGAACTTCGTCCAGATGGCGAGCGCCAGACTGGAACATGAGATTGCGGCAATGCCACTCCGAGACCTGAGTGTTTCAATGGGCATAGCCGTGGACAAGTTGGAGACCCTGCACGGCAGAGCGCAAAGGCTCTCTCTAACCATCAAGCCCGAAGGCCCGACCCACGAGGACTACTTTAGGCTCATTGGTGAAGCGGTCGAAAACCTTCCTGTGGTCGAGGATACCGCCAAACTCCGGGCAGAGGTGGAATCACTACGCCGGCAACTGGCAGAGGCCAAGGGACTGCCGGCCTTATCAAGTGGAGAGCCTGAGCAAGTCTGAGCGCCTGTTCCTTTGGGCATGCTGGCGCCGGCTCCCCCCGGAGGCAGACCCCCATGACAAGGACACGCTTCAGATCCTAGCCGAGCACTGCCGGTTCAACCGTGAGAGGGCGCTGATGATGCAGGAGCTATTCCCTGAGGAGTGGGGAAAGATGCTCAGCAAGAGGGCCGCTGAGATTGGAGCGCCCCGAACTCCATAGGGACTACACCACGCCCCCACTGGAAACAACTGGACGCCGGCAAGGAGGTAGGGAGTTAATTCGTTTCTTCGTCTAATTCGTGCCAGTGGGAGGAATGGCCGGCATGGGTGCCGTTCTAACTAGAATAACTGGAAGGGATGTGTGGGTAACATGTGCCACATCCAAGACACAGAAGAGGGGTGCCACCCCCGTTTTTCTTCTCACTTTTTTGTCATCGCTCCCACGATTGACGAACAGACTGCCGGCCAAAATGGGTTTCCCCGGCAGACCACGAAAGCAAAACGCGCGCGAAGCAGGAAAGCAGGGTGCCAGTGGGGTGACAGTAAAGGGGGCATAACTAGGCCACTGTTGGCAATTCGTGACAAAGTGGAAATTTTACAATCTGCACTCTCTAGAGGCCCATAAACGCTTCCTCTACAGAGTAATAAGGAGGATTGGGCAGGAGTGGATTCGAACCACTGAAGGCGTAAGCCAGCGGATTTACAGTCCGCCCCGTTTGGCCACTTCGGTACCTACCCGTTTCCTTCTTCATCCGAGGATGAAAGGGTGAAAAGGATGCAATCTCCGCTCCCCAGCGTCCATCAGAAAGTGCGTTTCCGGAGGTTTTGCGGGGAATTTTCCTCTTTGGGGTTTCTGTCGGAAGCGGGGGATTCTATGCTCCGCCCATGAGCAAGGAGAACATCCAGGAACTGCCCCCGAGCATTCCCGTGATGGTTCTTCCCGGGGTGACGCTGTTCCCGAACGCCCTGCTGCCGCTCCATATCTTCGAGCCCCGTTACCGCGCGATGCTGGAGGAGGCGCTGGGCGACTCGCGCATGCTGGCCATGGCGATGCCGCGAGACGAGGAGGAGCGGGAAGTCGAGCCGGTGGCCGGGGTCGGTCTGGTACGGGCCTGCATCCGCAACGAGGACGGCACCTCCAATCTCATCCTTCAGGGCGTTTCACGGGTCCGCTTCACCGGTTGGGACCAGACGGAACCGTACCGCATCGCCCGGATCGAGCGGTTGCCCAGCATGGAGGGGGAACCGGTCGATCTCTCCGCGCAGGTCACGCGACTGCACGCCCTCTGCTCCCGCTTCAAGGAGCAGGGCATCGACCTGCCAGCCCAGTTCGAGGCTTATCTGAACCAGATCACCGACATCGGGGTGATCACCGATCTGGTCGCCTCGACGCTCATCGCTGATTCCTCCGTCCGCCAGTCTTTGCTGGAGGAGACCGAGATCCCGAGGCGTCTCGAGAAGCTTCTCGCGGGATTGAAACTCCAGCTCTCATGACGAAACGCTCCGGAAGCGAGGATGGGGAGATGCTTTTCGGCTTCGACATGGCGCCCGTCCTTCCCCGCCGAAAGGAGGCACCATCGGTTCGTCAGGCGTCTCCGGCCCCTCAGGCTTGTCAGGCCGAGGCGGTGCCTCAGCCTTCCGCCTCTGATTTTCCACCCCAGATCCCAACTTCTGGCTCCCAGCCTCCAGCTTCCAAAGATCCGGAAGTCTTCTCCGTCTCCCGGCTCACGCGTCACATCGCGGATTTGCTGGAGGAGGGGATCGGATCGGTCTGGGTGGAGGGGGAGATTTCCAATCTCCGGGTACAGTCCTCGGGTCACTCCTATTTCACGCTCAAGGACGCCTCCTCCCAGCTCTCCTGCGTGCTGTTTGCGCGGACAGCCTCCGGAATCGGCATCA
>JBEAOJ010000309.1:0-4078 GCA_041164985.1 Verrucomicrobiota bacterium
CGCCGGCGGCAAGGCGCGGTTCGTCACCGTCGCCAACGATAGCGGGCTCGATCTGAAGCGACTCTTCGGCGTGGAAGAAAAGCGCAACGGCACCGAGCAGCGATTCCTCTCGTATGCCGAGCACGGGCGGCAGGCGACGTCGAGCTGGATGCCGCTCACGGCCATGCTGCGGCTTTCGCCCCGACTTGGCGACGAGACGGCCATCTACGATCTCTTCACCCGCACGCGGGTCAAGCCAGAGCGGCGGGGCGGCGCGCTGACCGTGGCCTGCGACATGACCGCCATGCCGGGCCGGATGTATGCCATTTATCCAGGGCCCGTGGGCGCGGGCACGCTCACGGCGCGACAGCAACTCACGGCCGGCGAGATGCTGCCTGTGCGGTATCAGGCGACCGACAGCCGGGGCACGGCGGTCGAGGCCGTGGTGCCCGTGGAGCTGACCTTGCGCACGGCGCAGGGCGCGCCGCTCCTCACGCTCTACCGCGCCACACGCGCCGATGGCGTGCTGACGGCAGAGCTGCCGACCGGTGCGTTTCAGAAGGCCGGCGACTACCGGCTGGAGGCGCGGCAGCTGCTCGACGGCAGCGGTGCGGCGGTGCCGGTGACCGTGCAGGCGGGCAAGATGCCCGAGGCCCGCGTGGCCTCCGGGGCGACGGTTCGCGATCCGGCCGCCGTGCGGCGGTTCCTGGCCGGCAAGCCCGAGCTGGTGGTGCCGGTGTTCGATGCCGCGCTGCTCTCCGCCGCCGAACGGGTCGTGGCGGGGCTCAAGCAAAAAGGCGTGGCCGCGCGGGTCTGGCAGGAGCCGAAGACGGTCACCTATGTGCTCGGCTACACGGTCGCGCCGGAGGAACAGCCCGCGAACACCGCCGTGGACCGGGGCGAGGCGATCGGCCGCGTGCGGTTCGAGCAAAACCGCGACCGGATGATCAACGAATTCTACGGCTCGGCCTTCACCGGCTACCGCTTCGGCAAGCCTGTGTTGCTCTTGGGCACGCCGGGCACCAATCCCGTGCTCGACGCGGTGAAGGCCTCGGGTCTGCCGTGGAGCGATAGCGCAAGCGAAGCCCCGGGCGGGGCGCTCGTGCAATGGCTGCCACAGGCGCTCAGCCGCGATGCCGACACGCTCATCCTCGCCGCTGCCGACACGGCCGGGCTCGAGGCCGCGATCGCTGCGGTCTTGAATCCGCCGGAAAGCGACCCTGTCACCGACGGCGTGCGGATGGCGCGGCAACGCGTGCTGCGTGGGCGTGGGCTCCCGCTGGACGCGCCGCCGGTTGTCGCAGACGGACTCACCGGGAAGGGGATGACCGCGCTGCCGCCGCAGCCTGTGGCGGAGCGGTTTTCGATGGTGTCGGTGACCGACGTCCGGCCGATGGGCGACCGGCTCGTGACGGCTCTTGGCCGATTCGGCGAGACCATCGCGGTGGTGAATGCCGACGGCCAGACGACGCTGCTGCCGTCCATCGCGACCCACACCAAAAGCTTTCAGGCCTGCGGCCAGCGCGTGATCGTCACGGGCGAGCACGGCCTCACCTCGGCCTGGTCGCCCGCAGGCGAATTGCTTTGGAACGCCGTCGGCGATTTCAAGGCGATCCTGCCGTCGGATGACGTGATCGTCGAGAGCGCCAAGACGCTCTATCGCGTTAGCCCGGATGGGAAGTCGGTCGTCTCCACCGACCCGCTGCCCGAAGTGAAGAAACCTGCAGCCATTTACAAGGCGGAGGCCGTGACCGAAAAGGGCAAGGACGGCAAGGAGACGCTCAAGGGCACCCGGGTCGTCGACAGCCGCCGCGGACAGGAAATCCCTGGTTTTGCGCTGACGACCGAAAAGCCGGTCGCCTCTAAGAACGAATGGATCATTCAGCAGCAGTTCCAGGAGAGCGCCGACGGAGAGGTGCTCGTGGCCTACCGCTATGACGCGCGGACGCGCGACATCCAGATCTACCGGAAATCTACCGGCAAGGTGACGACGGTGTCGCTGCCGGCAGAGCCTGTCTGCGCGGTGGCGATCGCCGCCGATGGCAACCAGGTGGCAGTTGCCGGAGAGTCGGGGCTCGTGCGGATCGTCTCGCCTGATGGCGCGCCTCTTGGCGAATGCCAGGCCGGCGCCTATCCGCGGCTCTTTCCGCTGGCAAAGGGTGGCTTCGCCATAGGCTCGAGCGACGGTCTTTTGACCATGGTCGGCACCGATGCGAAGGTCGCGAGGGTCGTAGATCTCGATCAAGAGACTGTGAAAGCCAACCGCGAGCCGGAGGCCATCTACGCGGTTTATCGTAATGCGAAGTGGCTGAACTGGTTTACGCCGCCGTCGGCAACGGGTGAGCTGTCGTTGACGTATTTCAACCTCACTCTGAGCGATCAAGACGGCACGCTCCGGACGGTGACACCCCCCTCTGGCAAGACGGTGGACTTCCGCTGGAGCGACGCCGTGCAGGGGCCGGTGCTCTTCCCGAAGGCCGGCAGCTATAAAGTGACGGTGAAGGCGGCGGCGAAGTATTTCGACGACCTGCCGATGAACCAGCCGAGCTGGAATCCGATCCTGAAGGTCCGCGATCAGGTGGTGAAGAACGAACGGCCGGCACCGGCCTTCACGCTCTACCTCAACGGCAAGCCTGTCGGCACGCTGACGCCCGAGGGAGGCGCGCTCAAGCCGTTCGTCACCGGGCGGATCACGAAGGGCTGGGCGAAACTCGATCCGAAACCGGAGGAGTTCACCACCTTCACCGGCACGATCGATGTGCCGGCTGGTAGCGGGCAGTTTGCAATTGCGCCCGTTGGCATGAGCGATTGCTGGATGACGGCACTGCGGATCGAATAGCCTTCAGGAACTGAGAATCGGCATGCGCGTTCAAAAACCAAACAAAGTGGCCGCCGGCGTGATCTCGCTTCTCGTGGGCGAGCATCAGGTAGCCGGCGAGCACGCGGCCATTTGTAATGGGCTGGACCGGCAGGGGCGGCCGATCGAGCCAAGGCTTTACATCATTTACGCGATTACAGCGTTTTTGATTTGTATGCAGACAAAGGATTTACGGATGCCATGAGGTGGCGGGCAAGAAGCAACCGAAGCTGCTGTAGTTTGACGCCACTTGCCTCTAGGCAAGCGGTGGTGCCCTCCGGGCTGCAACTCTGTTGCAGTCTTACGCGCCTCTCCCCAGAGGCTTGGTTCTGCGCCTCAGCCCGAGCGCTGCGACACTGCACAATGCCTGATGCCGCCTCAAAGAATGTCTAAAGATCAAGCAAAACCGCTCTAGACTGAAGGCTTTCCATTCTACCATAAAGCCGCAGCGTGCTGTGGGTTATGGTCTACCGAACCGATTCCGCGTCAGGGTTCAGGCCGGTTCATCCTTCATCCTTCATCCTTTTCGCTAACCCTACGGCTTCTTTTTCACAGGTCCGGCGGCCTGCTGGGGTGCGGTGTCGCGGTAGAAGATGATCCCGTGCTGCTTGAGGTTGGCGATGAAGGCCTTCAGATCAACGGCGGATCCCTGAAGGGAGTCCATTGCGACATTCCCCTTCCTGAGGAAGGATCCGGCCTGTCCGGCGGCCGCCTTGAATTCGGTCGAGGCGGTGGCCAGATTACCGAGCGTTGTCTGAAGGTTCTCCACTCCCTGCTTGTTGAAGACATCCTTGCGCAGGGTCTGGCTGACCGAATCGATATTGTCGAGGGCGTCACCGAGCTTGGGAAGGATCTCGTCGTGGAGCTGGCGCTGGAGTTCCGAAATGCTCGACTCGCTGCGCCCGTTGGGGATCACGGAACCCGGTGCGATCGGCTTGAGATCGGAGGTGTCACCGACCATGGTCACCGTGACGAATCGGTCGCCCAGGAGACCCGAGCTACCGATGGAGAAGATGCTTCCCTCCGGAATCTGCACCGTCTCGTCGATCCTGAGCGCCACCGCGACGCCACGCATGTTGGGAAGGACCTTGGGGGGTGCGGCAACCTCGCCGATCTTGGCACCGGCAAGCATGACATCGGCCCCCTTGAGAAGGCCGCTGGCGTTATGGTACTCGACGGTGAGCGTGTAGTATTTCTTCACGCTCTCCCCGAATCGGCCGAAGTAGATGACAAGGGAGCCGA
>JBEAOJ010000310.1:0-4702 GCA_041164985.1 Verrucomicrobiota bacterium
CGACCGAGATCCGTCAACGGGTGACTGCGGCGCTCGACTCCGTGCAGATGGGCCGATACGCGGAACGTAAAATATCCCAACTCTCCGGCGGGCAGCAGCAACGCGTCGCCCTTGCCCGCGCCTTGGTGATACGTCCCCGATGCGTTCTTCTCGACGAACCCCTCTCAAACCTCGACGCCCGCCTTCGCCTCGAAATGCGCTCGGAAATCCGCCGCGTCTGCAAGGAGAACGGCTTGACGGCGATCTATGTCACCCACGACCAAAAGGAAGCCCTCTCGGTTTCGGACAGAATGGCCGTGCTCGAAGGCGGGCGCATCGCGCAGGTCGGAACACCCGAGCAGGTTTACCGCCGCCCCCGGACCCGCGCGGTGGCCGACTTCATCGGCGAGACGAATTTCCTGAAAGGGAAAATACAATCCATCGACGGGTCGAAGGTGCTGGTTGAAACAAGCGAGGGGCCGTTTGAGGGATTCCTCGGCGATCCCGACTGGAAGGCTTCCGCAGGAGATGAGGTGTCGCTCGGCATTCGGCCTGAAAGTTGGTCGCTTCACGGCGCGCCCGCCGCCGTCAATGCGGTGAAGGGGCGGATCGGCGAATCGATCTACCTTGGCGAGGTGGCCCAATACACGCTCCGCACGGAGCAGAATGATTTGAAGATTCTCGAACTCAATCCGCATCTCTCCGCGCGCCGCCGGGGAGAGGAGTTTTTCGCCGTTGCGGGCGCCTCCGATGTGGTGGTTCTCAAACCCTGACACCGTGGGAAAACCTCCCTTCCAGCCATGAGTTCAAGGATCCTTCCGGTGCTCGCGGCTCTCGCTCTTGTGGTGGCCGTGCCGTTCCTGCTCAAGCCACGGCAGAATCTTCTGGCCCATGCCGACGACTCGCTCGTCATCATCTCCCCGCACAATGAGGCCGTCCGCCATGAATTCACCACGGCGTTTGTGAAGCACTACAAAATCAAAACCGGACGCTCGATCCGCATCGACTGGAGGGTGCCGGGGGGAACAAGCGAGATCTCGCGGTTCCTCGCCGGGGAATACCTCGCCGCATTCGAATATGGATGGAAGGCCCGGGGTGAACGCTGGACGCCCGAGGTCGCCGCCTCATTCGATAATCCCAGGATCAAACTTCCCGAGGATCGATCCAAGGACACGCCTGAGCAGGCTGCGCGCAGGTCTTTCCTCGATTCCAACACCGGTGTCGGCATCGACCTATTCTTCGGTGGGGGGTCCTACGACTTTGAGCAGCAGGCGAAGTCGGGCCGCCTGATTGCCAGCGATGTGATCAATGCCCACCCGGAATGGTTCGCGGAGGATTCCATTCCGCAAAGCGTGTCGGGGGAGCAGTTCTACGATCCGCGCGGCCTCTGGATCGGGACATGCCTTGCCACATTCGGCATCTGTTACAATGCCGATTCGATTCGTCGCCTCGGTGTTCGGGAAATCCCTTCATCGTGGAAAGATCTGACAAGACCGGAGTTCTACCGGCAGGTCGCCCTTGCTGATCCCACCAAAAGCGGTTCGGCAGCCCGTGCGTTCGAGATGGTCATCCAGCAGCAGATGCAGGAACTCGTCCGAAGCACGGGCCGGAGCGACGAGGAGATTCTGGCTCTCGGTTGGACGCGCGGTCTCCAGATCATCCAGGCAGCCTCTGCCAATGCGCGCTACTTCACCGATTCCGCCTCAACAATCCCGCTCGATGTCTCCCTTGGTGACGCCGCGATCGGAATGTGCATTGATTTTTACGGCCGTTTCCAAAGCGAGGCGGTGAAGATCGGCGGCGCATCCTCTCGTCTTCAATACTTCACCCCTGCCGGGGGCTCCTCGGTCGGCGTCGATGCCATCGGCCTTCTGCGCGGGGCTCCCAATCGCGCCGCCGCCGAGGAGTTCATCGCCTTCGTCCTTTCCCTTGAGGGTCAGAAACTCTGGAACTTCAAGGTCGGCGCGCCGGGAGGTCCTTCGAAATATGCATTACGCCGCCTCCCGATCCGCAAGGAACTCTACTCGCCGGAATATGCCGCCTTCCGATCCGATCCTGAAGTCCAGCCCTACGAGGAAGCCCGGCTTTTCACTTACACCGCAGCCTGGACCGCCCCCGTTTTCCGCGTGATGGCATTCATCATCAGGGTGATCTGCCTCGATCTCCACCACGAGCAGGCCGAATCCTGGCAGGCGCTCATAAAAGCGGGATTCCCTCGCGAAGCCTGCAAAAGATTCTTCGATCTTTCCGCGGTGGATTACGAGTCCTCGAAAACAATCCTCAAAGAAGCACTCTCCTCCAAAAACCGTCTCGACGAAGTCCGTCTGGCCAAGGAACTCGCCGACAAATTCCGCCTCCAATACCAAGAAGCCGCGCAACTCGCCAGGAAAGGGGGATCCGTAAAATGAGCCGGCAATTCTCCAGACTCGTCTTCCTCCTCACGACCCTCTTCTTCGGACTCTTCTTTCTCTGGCCCATCGCCGAGACGCTCCGCGGGGCATTTGCAGGTTCGGATGGCAAATTCACGATCGCCTACATTGCCGAGGTTTTCCGGAATCCGCTTTACCTCGAAGGGCTCTGGAACTCCCTCCAGATGGGCGTGTGGAGCACGCTGCTGGCGGCTTTCATAGCCGTTCCTCTTGCGTGGATGGGCGATCGGTTTCTTTTTCCCGGCAAATCCCTTCTCGGGGCACTGGTGCTTGTCCCGATGATCATGCCACCGTTTGTGGGAGCCATCGGCATCAAGCAGATCCTCGGCCAGCAGGGGGCTTTGAACGCACTTCTGCGGGACATCGGTTTTCTCGACCCCGCGCATCCGATCGATTGGCTCGGCGAGGGAAGGATGTGGGGCGTCATCGTTCTCAATGCCCTGCATCTTTATCCGATCCTCTATCTCAATGTCCTCGCCGCCCTCGCCAATGTGGACCCCGCCATGGAAGAGGCCGCGGAGAATCTCGGCTGCCGGGGCCCTCGCAAGTTCCGCCGCATCACCCTGCCCCTTGTCATGCCCGGCATCTTCGCCGGCGGGACGATCGTTTTCATCTGGTCGTTCACGGAACTTGGTGTCCCGCTCATGTTCAATTTCACACGCGTCACGCCGGTGCAGATCTTTTATGGCATCAAGGACATCGGCGGAAATCCCTTTCCCTTCGCGTTGGTGGTGGTGCTTCTCTGCTCGACTGTTCTTCTCTATGCAGGAAGCAAATTCCTCTTCGGTCGCGACTCCCACGCCATGATGGCTAAAGCGACAAGTCAGGGAGGTCCTCGGAAAGTCGGATTGGCATCGGGGCTTCTCTGTTCAGCGTTGTTCGGTCTGGTGACCTTTCTCGCCGTCCTTCCCCACATCGGCGTCATCCTCGTGGCATTCTCGACGGATTGGTATCAGACGATCCTGCCAAGCGGATGGACGCTTTCGCACTTCGAGGCCGCCCTGGGTCACAACCTCACGCTCCCCTCGATCCGGAACAGCATCAGGTACGCCGGTCTTGCCACCATCCTTGATGTGGTCCTGGGCGTCGCCATCGCTTTTGTCGTGGTGAGAACCCGGCTCGCGGGAAGGCAGATCCTCGATGCCATGGCGATGCTCCCTCTCGCTGTCCCGGGCCTCGTGTTGGCTTTCGGCTACCTTGCCATGACCCAGGAGGGGAAGCCGTTCGCCTTTCTGAATCCCACGATCGATCCGCTGATCATTCTGGTCATAGCCTATTCGGTCCGCCGCCTGCCCTATGTGGTGCGCTCCGCTGCAGCGGGATTTCAGCAAACGAGCGTCACGCTCGAGGAGGCGGCGCAGAATCTCGGCTGCCCTCCACTGCGAACCCTGCGAAAAATCACCATTCCTCTCATCGCGGCAAACCTTCTTGCGGGCGGCTTGCTCGCCTTTTCGTTTGCGATGCTGGAGGTCAGCGACTCCCTCATCCTTGCCCAGAAGCAGCAGGACTTTCCGATTACCAAGGCCATCTACGAGCTTTACCAACTGCTAGGCGAGGGACGCTTCGTCGCCAGCGCCCTCGGGGTGTGGGCGATGGCATTTCTTGCGGTTGCGATTATTGGAACCAGCCTCATTCTTGGAAAAAAACTCGGCGCGATCTTCCGTGCTTAAGTAGGCGCTGATTAAATCGCATAGAGGCCGTTGCGGAAAGCCGTTGCGGATGCGAAGCAACGACCGGGCAAGCCATGGGCCGTGGGCAAGGCGGCTTCGCGGGAGCATCCCCGCAGCGGGCTGTAACCGCGAAGCCAACGAAACCCCCGTCCTGTTATCTCCGCAACCCGATGGGCTGAAGGACTTTGTCAGTTTTTGTGGCGTTGCTCGCTCGGGCGAGACCACTGCGGGTATCGCCCAGCGCTCGCGCCTTCAAAAATCAGTAATTGCCCTTCAGCGGCCATCATGTGATTAAATCGGTACGCGTTATAATGCGATGCTATGCTGGATAATAGTTTTTGTGTAGACTGGTTGGCATGAACAAGCAGCTGAGTTTTTCCGCGAGCGAGTATGCTGGGAAGAAGAAGGAGACCAGAAGGGAACGCTTCCTTGGGGAGATGGAGAAGGTGGTGCCTTGGGGGAAGCTTATCGCTCTAATTGAGCCGTGTTATCCCAAGGGTGACCGAGGGAGGCCTCCGGTGGGGATTGAGAGGATGCTAAGGGTCTACTTTCTATCGCAGTGGTACGGGTTGGCGGACGAAGCCCTTGAGGATGCCATCTACGACAGTCAGGCGATGAGGAACT
>JBEAOJ010000311.1:0-4031 GCA_041164985.1 Verrucomicrobiota bacterium
TCCGATTTTCGGGCGTCCGTGTGGAGAAGGAACTTTGCCTGTTTCGTCGTGCTTGGGATCGTGTTAAAAACAAACATCTGCTCCCTCCCATCAATCTCCGCCATCATGGAATCTCCCGGGCAGAGATAAAAAAGAAACAACGCCTTCTGGGGCATTCCTTCGTATTGCTCTTGAAAGATCGGCTCTTTGGTGCGGAGACGGCGAGTGGCCTCGAAGAGTGTCACGGGCTCGAAATGATACTTCCCATCACCCAGCGCAAAGATCGAGAGATGGTGAGTGGCTGCGGATTGGACATGTGTCTCATGCGGGGTTCCTGATCGGATCGTGATGTGAGCGTACGAGATCGCCGTGCGCACCTTGCGAATGGGAATTCCTGAGGGCATGCAGAGAGGTTGGTTCTCGTGTATCTCCTTCAATGCGGCGATTTCCCCTCCATTGCGCTCGATATATGCAGTGATGATCCCTTTGATCGCCGGATCGCAGATTCCTTCGATCTCTTTTTTGCTTAGATCCTTGACCTTCTTTCGGACGACGAGCTTTCCATCCGGTTTTTTGCCGTAGTTTGTCTCCTTGTGCAGCGGCCCGGACACCTTCTGCCGGGGACGGTGGGATACCCAGATACCGTTCAGTGCCGTCCCTACGGCTTCGCGAAAACCCTCCCAAGGGGCCTCAAATCCCTCTCCAGTAGCACGAAGATGGTAGATGCGCCTGCCACTTTCCCTGGCCTCCTTCCTACGCAACTCGAAGGCGCATGCTCGTGCGAGCCTTTGGATCGCGGTCTGATCACAGAGTGCGATCACGATTGCATCCAGGGCATGGTGACGGTGGTCTTCGCGGTTTTTGAGATTGAGGCCGTCATCGCGGAGCAGCGAATGCAACTCCCACCTGTCTCGAAGCAAAGCGGTGTGCGCGCCCTTCACCCCGAGCACGTGGTGTGGTTTTGGAAAGAGCCTGGCCAGATATTGCCGCGCCGCGCGCGCCATCCAGGCCGTGTCATTCAGGTCACGATTGACGAACCCCTCCGGCACCTCCCTGGAGAGAAATCGTTTGTATTTCCCGCGGGGCAGATTTTTGGCGCGTTGGAGCACCTGCTCGAAGCGATCGGCATCCCGGTCAGCAAGCCACTCGCACGGGGTCCGGTTACCTTTCTCGCGATTCTCGATCGCATAGCACAGCACCTTGTTCGACATCGAGTCGTCGGCGCTCTTCGAATAAGGGTAGATGTGGTCGATATCTAGATCGCCGCTGAAGAGATCCGAACTGGAAATCGTCTTTCCCGAGTAGATGCAGACGTGGTCCTGCTCCTTCCAGAGCCGGTAAAGTTCGATCGCATCCCGGTTCGGCACGATACGGAGCAACTCCAACTCCTTGGCGGCATCGTCACGTTCCTTCTCGAAGTCACGGATGCGCTTCTGATATTCGGCCCTTTGCTTGGGGGACATCTTCAAATCCCGCGCCATTTCTAGATGGATCCGCTCCGGCTTGCCGTATTTGCGGATGAGAGCGTTGACCACCTTGCGCAGTTCGGTGAGAGATCGCAGGACGACAGGGTTGTTGATCTCGGACTGCAGCGGATCGTAGTCCGGACTGTCGGGATTGAGGAGTGACTGCAACGAAGGCAGAAGATCCAGTTCACTCGTCTCAATTTCGTCGCGTCGGCGATAACCGGCCGCATGCATCGCGGAGTCGCCGCCGTCCCGTGCCATGTAGGGTTTACCGTCGCGCATGTGCGGGAGCAACTTCTCCAGTGCTTTCACCGAAAGGTGACCGTAGCTCGCGGGCAGAGAGACGCCCAGCAGCATGTCGATCTGCGCAGGGGAGACATCCCCGATCGCTTCCAAGGCAGCGCGTATATCGTCGTCTGTCGCGGCCGGCGCAAGCAGCGCGTCCGAGATCTCATTCCGCTTCGCCTCATCGAGCATCTCCCAGCCCTTCCCGTAGGCTCTGGCAAGCAGATAGTCCGTCGCGAGGACTGAAATCTTAGTGCGCCCGCCGGATTCAAGATTGAAGGAAACCTGGTCCGGCGACTCAGGCAGAATGCCTCGGAATTTCCGTTGCTTGCAGAGATGCTTCCTGAGGCCAATCAGAGTGGCCTCCTTGCGCCCGGAGAGATAATCGATGCACTCCTGCCTCTCGTCAGGGGTCAATGTTCGCTCGGACGGAATCCCCGGCTCCGAGTTGTCGATGAGCCGAAGGTTGTTGACCTCCTGAAGCATGCGGAATTCCTGAAAGCGTCGGTCTGCGACAGGCGCTCGGCGCTCTTCGTGCTCCAGTTCGCATCGACCTATGGAATTAAGGGGCCAATAAACCTTCCGCTGGAAGAACGTGAGATTCTCGAATCCGAAGTGCTCCAGCAGCGACACGCCCTTCTCCCTGGGCACCGGTTTCACGACTGTCGTGGGGTTTGCAAGCCTGCCAACACGACCGAATCGAAGCGAATCCGACAACTCTTGATGAAAGCCTGCCTGCGTCTCCCAGATGAGGCTGAACTCATCATACAACATGCCACGACGGGTGTGCCTGTTACGAAGCCGCTCGGAGAGTCCCTTCGCGAGGTAGAGGTGATGGAGGTAATTGCCCAGCGTCCGATGCCCCGACGCATCAATCTCCCGCTGCAGTTCCGTGATGCTTCCAAGCATCCCTTGGGTCTCCTTGTCCGCCGCGCTGGTTTCCGATTTGCGGAGGGATAGAAATCCACGCCTCTGATTGAGATGAAGAATTATCCGGCCTAACTCCGCGAGGGAGATCTTCTCTGAGATGGCACGCGAGCGCAGCGCATAGACATCAAGCGCATACCAATCATCACGCTCCTCCCCTGCGGGAGGCATCCATCCCAACTCTTGAAGAAAACCACAGATGATTGCCTTGCGCTCCGCCTTTCTGCGAATACGGCGTCTCATTCCCCGGGCAGAGCGACGGTCGAGGTTGGGATGTTTCTCTTTTGGTGAATTGAAGTTGTCGACCCCAGCGGGGAAAACACGCACTCCGCAGTCAAGCCACTTGCTCTCGACTGAGACGGCACCCCATCCGATCGAAGCGACCCCCATATCGATGCCCAGAATGTAATTGTGTGTGTTCATATTTCAGTTTTGGCACTTGACCAAATCCTCAATCCGTAGGAAAAAGAGATTGGTAATTGATCACTGCTTGTTGTTCTTTTCGTAGCAATAATCAGATTTAGCGGGCAATGCTCCACGGAGTAACCCGCCTTTTGCTTTTTATGATGTGATGTGGTTCTTGGGGATGGTGTAAAGAAGCCAGCTTGACTCGTGAAGAACGCCCAGCTTCGTAGTTTGTTGTTATCGCTCCACCCTCTAAATGTCAACGATCCGACCGCAATGCATACTCCTTGTGCGATTATCAAGTACGACCACATCTTCTTCGTAAATCAATCCTTCCATCTCCTCAATTATTGCGGCACGGCACGACCCTCCCCTGCCGGTGATCAGTTCAAGAATAAGACCCGCTCACTGTCGTTATCGGCTAAGAAATCGTCACCCTGACACCCATCCAATATGAGGTCTCGTTCCTGAACTTATCGAATTAGGGATTTCGCCCCTGTCTCGTCTACAAATTCAGGCAAGCCGCAGAGCCGTTATGCGAGTTTTTTCCCAAGGCTTGGAAGTTTGGATGCCGCGCTAGGCGCGCGAGCGAAGCTGTAGTGAACTACTGCGAGCGAGCAGCAACAAGGCGCGGCGCCGAAATCCCAAGCCGCCCCTAAGAGTTGAGGACGCCGGGCATGCAAACTCCGGTAAGTTCCGAATCCGGATCATATTGAAGATACGGCCCAAGCCATTTTTCGACCTCCGCAACCGGCATCCCCTTGCGCTTGGCATAATCCTCGATCTGGTCGCGACCGAGTTTGCCGACGGCGAAGTAGCGTGATTCGGGGGCGGCGAAATACAACCCCGAAACCGAGCTGGCGGGATTCATCGCGAGGCTTTCGGTGAGTGTGATCCCGGTGTGCTTGGTGGCGTCGAGCAGGCGGAAGAGTTCCCACTTCTCGGTGTGATCAGGCCCGGCCGGATAGC
>JBEAOJ010000312.1:0-6178 GCA_041164985.1 Verrucomicrobiota bacterium
GCAGGGTGGCGGAGAGTTTCCCCTTGGGCGTGAGGATGCAGGCGGGCAGGGCCTCCTGCGCGCCGAGCCGCTTGAGATCACGGGTAATCTGGCCATTGAGGTAGCGAAAGGCGTCGGCACCAGAGAGACGGATCTCCAGACGCGGAGGCAACTCAAAGGCTCCTCCCTCGACGCGCGCGCGCTTGAGTTGTTCCGAGAGTTCCTTCATCCGTCGTGAGGAAAATTTCAGCGTGAAGCCATCACGGCCTTGAAGCGGTCGAAAAACCCGAAAGGACTCTTCTTTTCCGGAACGAAAGGGGCCGGATCAGATTCGGTGACGCCGGGCTTGGAAGGAGTGGCGGCGGCATCGGCCTCATTCCCGGGAAGATCCCTCACGGTGCCGGGATAGGCGTAATGCCGCGAGAGGGAGGCGAAGTCATCCTCCGCCCAACCTGCTTGGACCGCCCCCATGAGGGTCCCCGCCGTCGCTGCGGTGGCAGGCAGATCGATCCCCTTCCCCTCGACGCAGCGCAGGGCGATCTGGAGATCCTTGAGCATGTTCTTGACCGAAAATCGCGGCGAGAAATCGCCCGCAAGCATCAATGGCATTTTTGCCGAAATCACGCCGGAGTTGGCGGCGTTGTACTCCAGCGCCTCCCTCAGCCTCGGAAGCGGAACTCCCCCTCGGTCGAGCAGGGCCAGGGCCTCCGCCAGACCGGCGATCTGGGCGGCGCTGATCATGTTGGTGGCCACCTTCACGTAGGTGGCCGCCCCGACGGGCCCCATGTGGAGGATGGCCCGGGCCGAGGCCTCGAGCACGGGGGCGGCGCGTTCCAGCACCGCTTCCTCACCGCCGACATAATAGACAAGCTGTCCTTCCGCCGCGACGTCGCGGGTTCCCGTGAAGGGGGCGTCCAGGAAGGAGGCACCCCGTTCAGCGACGAGACGCGCAGCCTCCAGGATCTCGGCCGGACTGACGGTGGCGTGGTTGATCACGACATGGGAATCGCCCAGGGCCGTCCCCATGGAACGGATCACCTCAAGAAGCGCCTCTCCGTCGCGGACAAAGATCTGGATGATGTCAGCCGACTCCGCGACCTCGCGTGCCGAGGAAAGGAAGTTCGGCTCTGGTCGCGGAGAGCGGTTCCAGACAAAGACGGGAAATCCGCCGCGTCTTAACACCGCGGCGACACGGCTCCCGATGATCCCCAAACCGATAATCCCGACGGATGTCTTCGACGACTTCTCCATCGGGATCGGATCGGCAGGGCAACCGCTTCAGGCGGACTAGCGGGCCGGAGCGGGAGGATTCGCGGGAGCAGGAAGATTGCTCTCGATCTTGGCTCCCTGACGCAGTTCCTGCATCACGCCCCTGAAAATCTCGCGGCGCTTCTGGGCCTGGAGGAACTGGAGGATCTGGGCCTTGGCCTCTTCAAAGGTTGCGGTGCCGGCGGGCTTCTTGTCGGTGACCTTGATGACATGGTAGCCGAACTTGGTCTTCACCGGGGTGGCGCTGACCGTTCCGGTCTTCTGGGCGAAGGCGGCGGTGGCGAATTCAGGAACCATGCGGTCCTTGGGGAAGTAACCGAGGTCTCCCCCGCGCTGCGCGGCACCCGGCTCCTCGGAGAGCTCGGAGGCGAGCTTGTCGAACGGCTCACCCTTGTTCGCGCGGACAATCGCGGCCTTGGCCTTGTTTTCGGCGACCTTCTGCTGTTCGGGGGTGGCGTTCTCCGGGGTGCGGAAGAGGATGTGGCTCGCCTTGACGAGGTCGGGGTTGGTGAACTCCTTGGTGTTGGCGTCGTAGAACTTCTTGGCATCGGCCTCGGTGACGGAGTCCTTGCCCTGGACCTGGGACTGCATCCACTTCTGCTGGCGGATGGAGCGCGTGAGGTTCGCGGTGAACTGCTCGAGGGTGAGACCCGACTTCTTCATCTCGCCAAGGAAGACCTCCTCGGAGGGGAACTGGCTCTTGATCTTGGCGAGTTGGGCATCGACCTCGGCCTTGTCCACCTGGATGGCGGCGGCCTGCTTGTCAACGAGCTTCTCCATGATCATCCCGTCCAGGATCTGGCGATAGCCCTGCATCTTCTGGTCGGGGGAGAGGGTCGCGGCGTTGGCACCGCTGGCGGCCAAGGCGTCGCTGAAGTTCTTCTCAAGGTCGGCCTTGCTGATCTTCTCGCCGTTCACGACGGCCACGGGATCCTTCAGGGCCACAGAGGAGGTGCTGGAGCTTCCCTTGGAGGAGACGGCCGAGGAGATCACTTTGTTGAGATCGGGACTTCCGGAGGATTTGGGTGCGGAGGACTGGGCCTGGAGAAGGCCGGCCGACAGGGTGATCGAAAGGAGGGTGAGGATTTGTTTGGTCATGGGTGAATGGTGAATCTCTTTCATTGCACGGGAGACGATGACACGCCAGCGGAAATTCACCTTGGGGGTTTACTTTCCCATCCGTCACGATAACCTTTTCACTCCTGCTCACGTGGCGAAACTGGCAGACGCGTACGTCTCAGAAGCGTATGGGGCAACCCATGGAGGTTCGATTCCTCTCGTGAGCACTTTTTTCTTTTCCGTTCCACAGCAAACCGCACCGGAGCACCAAAGCCCGAAAGAATAACCCGGCCCTCACGCCTGCCCGACCACTCCATGGAGATCCAAAAAGAGAAGCCCGATTCGGTGAGGGATCTCTTCTCCTCGATCGCGGGGCGCTATCAAGTGGTCAATCACCTCCTGAGCGCAGGACTCGACTGGTACTGGCGCTCGGTCGCCGTCCGGTTGATCCGTCCGTGGAATCCCACGCGACTTCTTGACGTCGCCACGGGTAGCGGCGACCTCGCCTCCGCAATCGGAAAAAATTTCCCCGGATGCCGCGTCATCGGCGCAGATTTCTGCCGCCCGATGCTCGAAGTCGCACGCCGCAACGGGCTCGCGGAACTCGTCGAGGCCGACGGCATGAATCTCCCCTTCCCGGACGCCACCTTCGATGCGGTTACCGCCGCCTTCGGACTGCGGAACATGGCCTCCTGGCAGTCGGGCCTCTCCGAAATGGCCCGGGTTCTCAAGCCGGGCGGCCACCTTCTCATCCTCGATTTCTCCCTGCCGACCCTTCCCGTCATACGGCCCCTCTACCGATTTTACCTCCATCGGATCCTACCCATCATCGCGGGCCTCGCGACAGGACGCACCGATGCCTACGAATACCTCGGAGGCTCCATCGAGCAGTTCCCCTCGGGCAAGGCGATGACCTCACTGATCGATTCATGCGGCTTCCGTGAGGCGAAGGCCCATCCGCTCACCCTCGGCACGGTCTCAATCTACACCGCGACACGAGGGTAATTGAACCCGGATCATGCAATAGGGACAGGGTTCCGGAAGCGGGGAAGGGAGAGTTAAGGAAACGCTGACAGCGTTTCCCAAGGTGTTTAGGCTCTAGGCTTCTAGCCTTCCAGGCTCTCCCCGTTGAAGCAGAAGTTCTGATTGGCAGGATCCCTGTTTCATCATTTATCAATGATAATTAAATCTTTTTCCCCTCCCCCCTTCATCCTTTCAGCCATGACGCCACTCCACGTTGACTCCCTTTCTCTGGAACAGTATCTCGCCCTTCACTTCCCGCCGATCTGGCTGGGGGCGTTCTGTATTCTTGTGCCAATCCTCATCGCCTGTCTCGGACTGGTGGTGATCCGCAGGGTGGTCCCCTCCGACTTCCTGCAACTCCATCATGAGATCACAGGCCCATTCTTCAACACCATGGGCGCCATCTACGGCATCTTCCTGGCATTGATCGTTGCCACCACCTGGCAGTTCTACTCGAACACGGAAGGGAATGTCGTGGAGGAGGCGCGATGCCTTGGATCGCTCTATTCGGACGCGGAGGCATTCCCCCAGCCCCAACGCGCGGAATTTCGCAAACTGATCTCGGAATACCGCTCATCCCTGGTCACCGACGAATGGAAAAGCCTTGGCAAGGGTCGTGAGAACGATCGCACGGCCGCCATATTTACCCAACTGAAAGGAACCTACTCCCGATTCAAGGTAAGCGATCCGGCGGAAGGAGCCTACTTCCACGAGTCGGTCAGAAACCTCAACAGGATGGAGTCCCTACGCGCATCCAGGATCCAGGATGCAGGCAGCGGCCTCATCCCCTTCCTCTGGGGCATCCTGATTGCGGGTGCCGCTGCCATGATCGGCTTCTCGTTTTTGTTCGGCGCCCAGAACTTCGCGACCCATGCGGTGATGACATCGCTGCTCACCGCCGTGATCGGCCTGGCCTTCTTCACCATTATGACACTGGACTTCCCCTTCACGGGACTCGTCGCCATCGACCCCATTGCATTCGTGAAACTGGAATTGAAGTGACGGCCTGGACGGTCGAGGCATCTATAGTTGATTAGCGTTTTAGGCTGTAGGTCACTGCCGTTCACAGACTGCAATATTTCAACCTCATCTTCCTGATCCATAATCGGTGATAGTGTATTGGCCGAGACGAAAGCAGACTTTCGCGGATAGCTCCGGTGAATGTTCACTGGGACAGCCAATGCGGATTCAGAAAGATGGCAAAAGCTCACCCCGATAAACCCACCAACAAACAAGGCCATTTGACCGACTAGTATAACTGTTATACTATTTCTATGATTAGACTGGTGGAATGGGCGAAGGGATTTTGATGATGGGCTAGGCAATACAGGGCCTTGGGAAAGGCCTGGATAGATCCCGCAAAGGCGGGACCCGAAAGGGCGAGCCGAGCATGGTGCGAGCGAGTCAAAAGACCGAGGGCTATCTGAAGATAACCCGAGGGATGACAACAACGCCCATCGCCGAAAGAACCAGCTGATTTCACCGGAATAAGACTGGAGATGGTATAAGGCCGACTCTTCTGGCAAGGCTTGGAAGTTTGGATGCAGGGCTAGGCGTCGAGAGGGAAGGCGTAGTCGTCCTACGCCGACCGAGCAGCAACAACGTCCGGCGCCAAAATCCCAAGCGCTTCAACCCCGCGCTTCGAGGGTGCCTTTGGTGACGCCAAGTTGAGCATTCGCCCGGAGCGAGCGCCACAGGTCGGCACCTTCAGTCTTGCCACTCAGAAGTGCTTGGTAGGCGCGGAGGATATCGCCGGTTTGCGCCGCATCCTCCTCCAGCAACTCGACCCGGAAGTTGCGGAGACCGGCGGCGCGGAGTTCCTTGAAATAGCCGGCACCTGTCTGGGCGACGGCGTTGAAGAGGGTGTTCCTGCAGCCGACATCGGCACGAAGGGGGTGCTTCATCCCGACCCGGTCGCGCAGGTGGACGCGATGGGCCTCGCAGGGACGGCCGCAGTCGGTGTGATCCTTTCCACCGGAGAGGAAAGCCGCAAAGACGCAGTGCTCCATGTGAAACATCGGCATGTGCTGATGGAGCGTGAGCTCGAACCACTCGGGAGGGGTCGCCTTAAGCAGGTCGAGCACCTGGGCCACGTTCAGGTCATAGCTGACGGTCACCCGCTGCAATCCCTGCTTCATGAAGAACTGGGCCGTGAGCGGGTTGGAGACATTGAGCGAAAAGTCAGCGACCGTGATAAGGCCGCTCCCGGCGAAGTGGGCGATCGCGCCGAGGTTGCGGATGAGGACGCCATCGGGTTCCGCGTTCTCGATGAGCTTGAAGAAACCCTCCTCGGTCGCTTTCTGGATGCGTGGTGTGGCGAGCAGGATGCGAGAACTCCCGCGCTCTCTCACTAAGGCAATAGCCTCCTTGTAGCGGCGGATATCCTCGAAGTCGGCATAGACTTCGGTGACTCCGGCATCCAGGGCGGCACCGATCTGCTCCATCGAGCGGCAGAGAACGCGCAGGGAGGGAGGCGCGGGAGTCTCGGGAAGGGTGGTCAGCCCTTCGTTGCTTCGCTTGAAGAGGGTTCTCCAGTTGATCCACTCCTCGGGACGCTTCCGCTCGGTGGCAACCAAGAGCTTCTGCAGTAACTCACGGCGCATCCGGTTGATCTCACCGATCGGCAGGATCACATCTCCCTCGATCATGAGGGTGATGTCACGGAGGGCGAGGCCGGAATCCGCTGTCTTCTCAAGCTGGGCGCGGAGTTTCTCCGCGGTAAGAGGGGCCTTGTGCGCGGTCTCCAGCGGGATCAGCGATGAGACGGTGATCTCGCCGGTTTGCATCACCAGCGGCTCGCCTGCCTTTCCGGAGACGGTCACATCGAAGGGCTTGGCGTTTCTGGCCT
>JBEAOJ010000313.1:0-4534 GCA_041164985.1 Verrucomicrobiota bacterium
CGACGCGTCGTCGTTGGAATGAGCGGCGGCGTCGACTCGAGCGTGGCCGCCTGGCTTCTGAAGGAACAGGGCTGGGAGGTGATCGGTGTCACCATGAAGCTCTGGCCCCAGGACTGCATGAGCCGTGCCGAGGACAAATGCTGCGGTCCCCAGGCGATCGCCGATGCCCGCAGCGTGGCCCACGCGCTGGGAGTTCCCCACTATGTGATCGACGAGGCCGTACCCTTCGAGCGCCTCGTGATCGATTACTTCGCCGAGGAGTACAAGGCTGGCAGGACCCCCAACCCCTGCGTCATGTGCAACGAGAAGCTGAAATTCGGCAATCTCTGGGACAAGGCGACCGCTCTCGGCGCTGCTTATATCGCCACCGGCCATTATGCGATCGTGGAGCACCCGACGGAGGGCTCACCCATCCTGCGCAAGGGCCTTGATCCCAAGAAGGACCAGTCCTACTTCCTCTTTAGCCTGCGCGGAGGTCAACTTGCCCGCGCCCTCTTCCCGCTCGGATCCCTGACCAAGGAGGAGATCCGCGGCATTGCCCGCAAGCTCGGCCTCAAGGTTGCCGACAAGGAGGACAGCCAGGAGATCTGCTTCGTGCCGGGCAAGGACTACAAGGCTTTCCTCCGTGACCGCGGAGAGACTTTCCAAGCGGGCGGCTTCTACGACCTGCAGGGGAACCATCTCGGTGATCACGACGGCATCGAGCTCTTCACCATCGGCCAGCGCAAAGGGCTTCCCGGAGGCGCCGGCACGCCCCGCTATGTGGTTGATATCGATGCCGCATCCGGGCGCGTCATCCTCGGAGGCGAGGAGGACCTGCTCTGCGGGGAATTCTCCGTCGGCCGGGTCAACTGGCACGACCAACCCCCTACCGGCAAACGCAGGATCACCGTCAAGGTCCGCCACGGCCACACCGGCGACCCCGCCGAGGTCACCGCCGGCCCCGACGACACGGCGATCGTCCGTCCCTTGGAGCCGCTGCGGGCGGTCACTCCGGGTCAGGCCGCGGTCTTCTATGACGGCGACCGGATCATCGGCGGCGGATGGATTGCCCGCCGCACGCTCGCGGCCGCGCAGTCCGCTTCCGAAGCCGCGCTCGCATGAAGAAAAAGATCTCCCGAAGCAAATCACCCGCGATGGCCAAATCCGGCGGGTCCAAGCCCCCGGGAAAGTCCCCAAGGAAATCCACGGGTAAATCCACGGGGAAGAACTCCTCGTTCGATCCGATCCCCGCTGTCATCGAGGAGATCCGTCGCGGCGGCATGGTGATCGTCACCGATGACGAGGATAGGGAAAACGAGGGAGACCTCGTCATGGCGGCCTCCAAGGTCACGCCGCAGGCCGTAAATTTCATGGCCACCCACGGGCGTGGCCTCATCTGCGTTCCGGTGACCGAGGAGCGTGCCTCCCACCTGGGACTCCAGCGGATGGTCGCCCACAACCGCGAACTTCACGCCACCGACTTCACCGTTTCCGTCGATGCCACCCACGGAACGACCACCGGCATCAGCGCCAGGGACCGCTCCGCCACCATCAAGGTCCTGAGCAACCCGAAGGCATCTCCCAAGGATCTCCGCCAACCTGGACACATCTTCCCGCTACAGGCATCCCAGGGCGGCGTGCTGCGCCGGGCGGGCCATACCGAGGCCGGCGTCGATCTGGCGCGCCTAGCCGGTCTCGATCCCTCCGGCGTCATCTGCGAGATCCTCAATGAGGACGGCTCCATGGCCCGGCTCCCGGATCTGCTGAAGTTCCGCAAAAAGCACGGACTCAGGATCTGCTCCATCAGGGATCTCATCGCCTACCGCCGCAAGAGCGAGAAGCTCGTCCACCGGGAGCAGGAGATCGACATGCCCACCGACTACGGCGATTTCAGGATGGTCCTCTACAAGGCGGCCGTGGACAACCACCACCACCTCGCGCTCGTGAAGGGTCCGATCGACCCATCGAAACCGGCTCTCGTGCGCGTCCACAGTGAATGCCTCACAGGGGATGTCTTCGGATCTCGCCGCTGCGACTGCGGCAGCCAGCTTCACCGCGCGCTGGCGCAGATCGCGGAGAATGGCCACGGCGTCCTCGTCTACATGAGGCAGGAGGGGCGCGGCATCGGACTCTCCGCCAAGATCCACGCCTACAAGCTCCAGGAACAGGGCCTCGACACCGTCGAAGCCAACGAGCGCCTCGGCTTCCCCCCTGATCTCCGCGACTACGGCACGGGCGCCCAGATCCTGGCCGATCTCGGGATCACAAAAATTAGGCTCCTGACCAACAACCCGCGCAAGGTCGTGGGACTCGAGGGATACGGCATGGAGATCGTGGAGCGCGTCCCCATCCGGCCCGAACCCAACAGGCACAACGCCACCTACCTGAAGACCAAGAAGAAGAAGCTCGGCCATTTGTTTTAGGTAATAGGTGCTCGAGAATGGGCCGTGGGGGATCACAGCCCACCATCCCATCTCCTCGAAAACCCTTCATCATTCATCCCTCATCCTTCATCATTTCCTCCGCAAATGATCACCCCTCTCCCGACACGCCCACGGCTTTCGACGGCCGCGACGAACCGTATCGTCGTGGTGGCCAGCCGCTACAATGCGGAGTTCGTGGAACCGATGGTCGCGAAAGCACTCTCTGAAATCACCCTCATTGAACCGCACACCAAGACCCAGGTGGTCCATGCTCCCGGTTCCTTCGAGATCCCCCATCTGGCACGGAAGGCCATCGACCAGCTCAAAGCCGACGCCGTCATCTGCCTCGGCGTGATTTTCAAAGGGGAGACCGGCCATGCCGATCTCATCGCCGCCTCGGTCAGCGACACCCTCTGCAGGATGTCCGTGGAGACCCTGACACCGGTCATTCACGGAGTCCTTCTGCTCGACAACAAGGAACAGGCGCGCGCCCGGTGCCTGGAAGAGGAAATCAACCGCGGCACGGAGGCGGCACGCGCGGTGATCGAGGTGCTTCGGGCCTCGCGTGCCATGGCCGGCCGCTGATAGAGTCATCGAATCATGGGAGTACGACGCGAAGGCCGCGAGGCCGCCATCCAGTTTCTCTACCAGCGCGACCTCGGCGGCGGCGCCGGTGTCTCCGACCTGCAGGAGTTCTATGCATTCCGCGGCCTCAGCCCCTCGGCCCGCCGCTTTTGCGAAGGACTGGTGAGCGGTCTGCTCGACCACACGGCGGACATCGACGTGGCCCTCAGGGAACACACCCAGAACTACGAGCTGGAACGTCTTTCCGCCGTCGACCGGAACATCCTGCGACTCGCCGTCCACGAGATGCTATTCTGCGATGACATCCCGCCGGTGGTCTCGATCAACGAGGCCATCGACATCGCGAAGAAATACGGCACCGAGGAATCGGGGCGCTTCGTCAACGGTGTCCTCGACAAGATCAAGGCGACGCTCAAGCGGCCCGACAGGACTCCCGCCAAACTGCCGGTACAGGCCGCGCCCGCCACTCCCAACGACTGATGGCGGGTTGGCTCCAAGGTGTCCTGGGGCGCATCACCGGCGCCCATCAGGCGGTCGACTGGGATGACGTCGAGGCCGCGATCTGGCAGTCCGATCTCGGCGCCCCGACAGCCACCGCGATCCTGGAATCACTTCGGGCCAAGGGCCTCGCTCTGCATGCCGGGAATGTCTTCGAGACAGCCCGCGCGGAGGCCGCCAAATACCTTCCCGAACACGGCGCCGAACTGACCCCCTCCCCGGACGGCCCCGTCGTCATCCTGATGGTGGGAGTCAACGGCACCGGCAAGACCACCAGCAGCGCGAAGTTGGCCGCCCGCATGAAAGCCCGCGGTCATTCGGTCCTGCTCTGCGCCGCCGACACCTTCCGCGCTGCCGCCGTCGAGCAACTCAAGTCATGGGGCGACAAACTGGGCGTCGAAGTGGTGAGCAGCGAATACGGTGCGGACCCCGCCGCCCTCTGCCATGACGCGCTTGCCAAGGCCAGGCGACTGAAGGTGGATTTTCTCATCTGCGACACAGCCGGGCGTCTCCACACCAAGTCGAATCTCATGCAGGAGCTGGCCAAGGTGAAACGATCACTCGGAAAACTCGATCCCTCGGCACCGCACGAGGTCTTCCTTGTGGCCGACACCACGACCGGCAGCAACGCCGTCGTGCAGGCGAAGGAATTCCATGCGGCCACACCGCTCACCGGCCTCATCCTCACGAAATTGGACGGCTCGGGCAAAGGCGGCGTCGCCGTGGCCATAGCACGGGAAACCGGCATCACCCCCCGCTTCATCGGAACGGGTGAAGGTGCGACCGACCTTGCGCTCTTCGACCGCTCCGCATTCCTGGAACGGATGCTCTGACCCGCTGATTTTTTCGAGAGCAATGACCTCTTCTCCCGCCTCCCCGCTGAAAGTCGGCATCGTGGGTGCCGGGGGAAGACGATGGTTCCTTCTCATCGCCGCACGCCTTACCCAAAGCGGCCGGCAGAAGGTGATCCAAATCTGTGCCAAGGGCGCTTGGTGGAACCAGCTCAAGGAGGGATACGGCAGGCTTTGCAGCTGGCTTGAGTCAAC
>JBEAOJ010000314.1:0-2821 GCA_041164985.1 Verrucomicrobiota bacterium
GGAAGGACGATGCGGATGTTCGCCCCGCTCTACCTCTCCAACGAGTGCGTGAACAACTGCTCCTATTGCGGATTCTCCCGCGACAACGCCATCCTGCGCGTCACCCTCGAGATCGAGCAGGTCGCGGCCGAGGCGCGCCATCTTGCGGCGGAGGGATTCCGCAACATTCTCCTCGTTGCCGGGGAGCATCCCAAGTTTGTCTCCGGCGGCTATCTCCGCCAGTGCATCGAGCGACTGCGCCGTGAGATTCCCAGCATCTCGCTGGAAGTGGCCCCGATGGAGACCGGGGAGTACATCCCGATGGTCGATGCCGGGGCCGAGGGGTTGGTGGTCTATCAGGAGACTTACGACCGGGAAGCCTACCGGGAGTTCCACACGGCGGGCCCCAAGAAGGATTACGACTGGCGTCTCGATGCGGCGGAGCGCGCCCATGCCGCGGGATTCCGAAGGCTCGGTATCGGTGTTCTCTTCGGTCTCTCCGAATGGCGTCGCGAAGCGACTGCCTTGGCGGCACACCTGTTCCATCTTCAGCGAGCCTGCTGGACCTCCCAGATCACGGTCAGTCTCCCGAGGCTCCGTCCCGCTGCGGGTTCCTTCGAGCCGAGGTTTCCGTTCGAGGATCGCGATCTTACCCAACTTCTCTGCGCGCTGCGCGTCACCTTCCCTCATGTGGGGATTGTCCTGAGTACGCGCGAACCTGCACCTCTCCGCGATGCGTTGGCTCCGCTGGGTGTTACAATGATGAGCGCCGGTAGCCACACCGAGCCCGGTGGTTACACCGGTCAAGGAGCGGATCAGGTCCATAAAACCGTGAAGGGGAAGAAGGTCGAGGGATCGATCCCCGCCAGTGCCTGCGGATCGACCCAGGCGACCGAACAGTTCTCGATCAGCGACGACCGCTCCCCCGCGGAAGTCGCGGCGGTGCTCCGTTCCAAGGGGCTCGAACCGGTCTGGAAAGACTGGGACGCAGCGATCCTAAGAAATGATGAAGGAAGAAGGATGGAGGTTGAAAACCGTGAATCGGCGGCGGTTTTTGCATCAGTTTCATAATTCATCCCTCATCTTTCATATTTTCTCCCCTTCCCTTCATGCCCCTTCTCACGATCAACGGTGAATCCAAGGAGGTCGTTGCCACGTCGATCGAGGTGCTTCTTGCCGAACTCTCCCTTCCCGCTGCCCTCATGCTCGTCGAGCATAACGGGAAGGCGCTGCTACGCTCGGAATGGCCTGCCGTGCGTCTCTCCGAGGGTGACCGCCTCGAGTTGATGCAGGTCTCGGCGGGAGGATGAGACGAAATTATGAAGTATGAAATATGAAGGATGAAGAAGTGAGAAAGAGGGGTTTCTCTTATCTGGCCCCACTGTTTGCCCTCTCTGGATACAAGGCTCGCTAGTGAAGATCACCACGGAAGCCCACTCAGAATAGCGAGGAATAGCGAAGAGCCTCTTATCTTTCATAATTCATCCCTCATAATTCATCCTTTCACTTCCATGCCTTTGAAACCTGAACTCCTCGCCCCGGCCGGTGGGTGGGATTGCCTGAAGGCGGCGGTTGCCAACGGCGCTGATGCGGTGTTCTTCGGCCTGCCCCGCTTCAATGCCCGACTGCGCGCCGATAATTTCACCGAGGAGGAGCTTCCCGAGGTCACCGCCTTCTGCCACCGCCACGGGGTGAAGGCCTACGTCACGCTCAATACCCTTGTCTTCACCGGGGAACTCGATGACGCCGCCGAGTATCTGCGCCTCCTGAACCGTTCGGGCGTCGATGCGCTGATCGTCCAGGACATCGGCCTGGTGCGTCTGGCGGCCGCGATCGTTCCGCAGCTTCCCATTCATGCCTCGACCCAGATGACCCTCACCTCGCCGCAGGGTGTCGAGGTGGCCCGCGATCTCGGGATCACCCGCTCGGTCCTGGCCCGCGAACTCTCGCTGAGGGAACTCAAGCGCTTCGACAAGGAGCGGATGCCGCTCGAGGTCTTTGTCCACGGTGCGCTCTGCGTCGCCTACTCCGGCCAGTGCCTCACGAGCGAGTCGCTCGGCCAGAGGAGTGCCAACCGCGGCGAATGCGCCCAGGCCTGCCGGATGCCGTATGAGCTTGTCGTGGACGGGGCACTCCGCGATCTCGGTGACAAGCGCTACCTGCTCTCCCCGCAGGACCTCGCGGCGGTGAACGACATTCCGGACCTGATCGCCTCGGGCGTCGAAAGTTTCAAGATCGAGGGACGCCTGAAGTCCCCCGAGTATGTGGCCGCCGTCTGCCAGGTTTACAGGAAAGCGATCGACGCCGCCTTGGCCGGCCAACCCCGGGAAGCCAGCGACGAAGATCGCTACCAGCTCGAGATGACCTTCTCACGGGGGCTCTACTCCGGCTGGATGCACGGGGTGAATCATCAGGAACTGGTCCACGCCCGCTTCGGCAAGAAGCGGGGGGCCTTCCTTGGTACGATCGCGGGTGTGGGGCCGGACTTCATTGCCTTCGACCCGCAGGCCCCTCTCAAGCTCGGCGACGGCATCGTGTTTGACACCGGCGCCGATACAGATCAGGAGCAGGGAGGCCGGATCTACGAGATCAGGGAGAACCGCCATTACTTCCGCCACGGTCATCTCGACACCCGTCGCCTGAAGGTGGGGGACCGGATCTGGAAAACCGATGACCCCGACCTGAACAAGCGTCTCCGCCAGTCCTATGGTGGGCGCATCGAGGCCAGAAACGCCAAGCCCTTCGATGTGACCGTCTCCGGAAAGGCAGGCGAGCCGCTGGTGATGCAAACCGGCGAGATCACCGTCTCATCGCTGATCCCGCTGGAGACCGCGCACAAGGC
>JBEAOJ010000315.1:0-6501 GCA_041164985.1 Verrucomicrobiota bacterium
TCGGAGTTACGTCCTTCAACTTCCGAGCTCGCGTGAAGAAGCGCAGTAAACTGCCGCAACGATGCTTCATGATCTTCATGGTTATTCCTTCGCCTTTCGCCTTTTGCCTTTCGACCTTGGACGCTGCTGTGAGTCATGGAAAAACCCGATCGAGCCGTTCCTTCGTTGCCCCGGGGAGTGTGGTATGATACTCAATTCCTTCGGCAGACCCCGTAGTTCAACGGATAGAATAGAGGTTTCCTAAACCTTTGATGTGGGTTCGATTCCCGCCGGGGTCATTTTTTTCGCTTTCTTGCCTTCATCCCAGTGAAGTGCCCGGAGGCTACAACCCGCCTCACAACTCGATCGCTTGTCCCGGGGGAGGGGCGATCACTTTGGTGTCTGGAAGTGCTGAGTAGAGTTCCCGTTTGAACCATTCGACGGCCGGATCATCACCATGGACGAGGAGGATGGTCTTCGGCCTGACCTTGATGGCGTAGGAGAGGAGGTCTTCCCTTCTGGCATGTGCGCTGAGGGTGAAACTTTCACGGTGGCAGAGGAAGGGAACGGGGGCCCCCTTGGAGTCGATCTGCACGTGGTCGCCTTGGGCGGCATTGCGCACGACACCCGCCGGTGAGTTTGGATCGGCGTAACCGACGAAGAAGAGAAACTGGGAGGGATCGGGGAGGACCTTTCGGGCGAAGATGTTGGAGAGGGTGTGCTCCGTCATCATGCCGCTGGAGAGGGCGTAGATGGCGCGCTTGCGAGGGTTGAGGGACTGGATCTCGGAGCCCCCCGCGACATACGGGGCGACATCGTTCATGAGCTGGAGGCGGGGGAGATTGCGGGCCACCTGAGCGGCCATGGTGTCGTAGACGGCGGTGATCTTGCTGCTGAGTCCCCCGACATAGAGAGGGGTGGGGGGAATGATGCGTTCACGCTGCATCTTCCAGAGCATGGCCATGACTTCCTGGGTTTTCCCGAGTGCAAAGACCGGGATGGTCACGCTTGCCCCGGTCTCCAAGGCAGCGGCGACCGCCTTGGCGAAGCGCTCTTCCTCCTTGATCCGGGTGAAGCCCTCGGGGAGGGGGGCGTCGCCACGGGTGGTCTCCATCAGCAGCACATCGACCGGTTCCTCCGGAAACCGTGCTCCCTTCTGGATCGTCTGGTCCTCGAAGTTCACGTCGCCGGTGTAGAAGAAACTCTTCCCCTCGCTGCGGATCATCACCCCTGCTGAGCCGAGGATGTGCCCCGCATCATGGAAGGTCACGCTGGTGGAACCATCCCCGCCCGTCGCTCGATCCCCATCCAGGGAGAGGGGACGCTCCAGGGGGCAGAGTCGCCACATCCGGGAAGCCATTTCCACGCCCCGATGCCCGAAGAGAGGATAGTCGGAGAGCTTCAGCTCCTCCTGCTGGCGCATCATCACATTGACCGAGTTATGGAGCATGATGTCGGCGATTCGCGCGGTCCCCGGTGTCATCAGGACGGGGGTTTCGCGCTGCCGTGACTGCAGCAGGGGAAGGCAGCCGACATGATCCTGATGGGCGTGGGTCAGGATCGTGGAGCGGACCGTGACATCCTCCAGTTGCTCCAGCAGGGGAGTGGCATCGTGGCCGACATGCTCCGGGTGCATGCCGCAGTCGAGAATCACCGTCCCTTCCGGCAGGTCCAGACGGTAGCAGTTCGAGCCGATGCCTGCACCGCGGGTAAGATTGGTGAATCGCATGATTCAGACTAGGGATGAAGTACGAGGGTGCGAAAGCGGGAAAGTGGGAAGGTGGGGAGTTGGGAAAGTTCGGCATGATTTCCCGTTCCCGGAACTATCCCTTCCATGACCTTCCTGACCTTCCATGAGTGAGTGAACTCCGCCTAATTTTTACCGCAACTTTTTCCCGCCTGTGGTGTTCTTGCCAGTGATGCTCTCCCCCATTCCAGAGAAACGCTGGGATCGCACGCTCGCCGCTCATCTTCTGAATAGGGCCGGTTTCGGCGGGACGCCGGATCAGATCGATCAACTGGTTGCCATGGGGCCCCGCAAGGCGGTGGATTCGTTTCTGGATGCGGATGAGGAGAGTGCGCTCTTCCCGCTTCCCAATCTTCTGGATCCCCCGGCACGGTTCCTCTTCAAGCAGCGTGAGAAGGATGCCGCGACCGAGGAGGAGAGACAGGCCGTCCGCAAGGAACTCAACCAGGCCGGTAATCTTTCCATGATCGATCTGAGGATCTGGTGGTTGAACCGGATGCGGTACACCTCCGCACCCTTGCTGGAGAAGGCGACGCTCTTCTGGCACGGGCATTTCGCAACAAGCAACCAGAAGGTCAGCGATCCCTACCTGATGTGGTATCAGAACGATACCCTGCGCAGGCACGCCCTTGGGAAGTTTCCCGACCTGCTCAAGGCGATGTCACGTGATCCCGCCATGATCCGGTGGCTCGATCTGGGCCAGAGCCGCAAGAATCATCCCAACGAAAACTTCGCCCGCGAAGTCATGGAACTCTTCTCTCTGGGCGAGGGGAACTACACCGAGCAAGACATCCAGGAATCCTCCCGCGCCTTCACCGGTTACAGGATCAAGGCGGAGACGGGTGAATTTCTCTTTCAGCAACGGGACTTCGACGCCACTCCCAAGACCTTCTTCGGAAAGACGGGGCCATTCACCGGCGATGACATCATCGACATCATTGTCGCCCAACCCCAGTGCGCCCGGTTCATCGGAAGGAAGCTCTGGAGCTTTTTCGTCGCCACCGATCCTCCCGAGGAGGTCGTCTCGGCTGTTGCCGATCTCCTTCTCTCCAATGGATACGACATAGGGGAGACCCTGCGGAGGATCTTCGGAAGCGCCGGCTTCTACTCCGCCCGCATCATCCACCACCAGATCAAGGGACCCGTCCAGTGGATGATCCAGACCACGCGGATGCTTGGGATCCCGTTGCCGGATCAGAGCGTCCTGGAGAATTCCCTCTCCATGCTGGGGCAGGTTCTCTTCTCTCCCCCCAACGTGAAGGGTTGGGATGGAGGGCGCGCCTGGATCAGTGCCTCAAGCCTCCTCTACCGCTACAATCTGGCCGCCTACCTTCTCAGTGGCAAAGCCCGCATCCTCGGCGGTGGCAGCGGGAAGACGGCGGTCATTCCCTTGGAAAAGATCGCCCCGCCGGAGCAGCGCATCGATGCCGACCGGTTGCTGGATCATCTTGCCTTCAGGATTTTCAATCATTCGATTCCCCCCAAGGAGAGGGTCACCTATCTCACCTTCCTGCAGAAGCAGACGGCCCCCTATTCCGACACCGTGGTCCGTGATCTCATGCAGATCATGATGAGTACGCCGGAGTACCAGCTGACTTAACCAAAACAATGAGGAGAAGCGTGAATCAATCCATGGCATCCACCGATGGCATATGCCACCTTCTCCGTAGGCCCCTCACTTCAGTACCCCTTTCACGTTTCACTTTTCCTTCCATTCCCTCTTCTCTCCGCTCCGGCAGTTTTCAGATTTCCTAATTTCCAATTTCTACTTTTTGACTCTCCTCAACCTTCATCCCCCCCTCTAACAGCCTCACCGCCGCCCTTCAGCTCAGTCCAACTTCCCAACTCCAACAAGCCATGAAAACCCCCAAGGAACAACCGCTCCACACTCGAAGAGAGTTTCTCAGGACTTCCGTTCTGGGCGGGGCCCTGGCATCCACGGTGCCGCTCTTTCTGGAGAAGACCTTTCTCTGCCTCGACACCATGGCGGCGGCAACAACCGGGCAGATCACCACGGGGAAAGACGGGACGATCCTCGTGCTTCTCCAGCTTGCCGGCGGCAACGACGGGCTCAACACACTGGTCCCGTTTGGAGACGACGCCTACTACAAGGCTCGTCCCCGTATCGCTCTGCCAAAAAAGGACATCCTCTCGATCTCCGACTATGCCGGTCTCCATCCCAAGCTGACGGGGTTGCACGCCCTCTATGGTGAGGGAAATCTCGGCATGATCCAGGGGGTGGGCTATCCGAATCCGAACCGATCCCATTTCCGCTCGACCGAGATCTGGCAGACCGCCAGTGATGCGGAAAAGAACGAGTCAAAGGGTTGGCTGGGCCGCTACTTTGACAATTGCTGCAAGGGGGCCGATCCCTCCACGGTCGGCATTGCCGTGGCCGGGCAGACGCCCCAGGCCTTTGCATCGCCGAATCCCAAGGGTATCGCTTTCAGCAATCCCCAGCAGTTCCGCTACATGAGCGAGGCGGCGAACGATCCGGCCTCCGCCGACAAATTCATGAGGGAAATGAACCAACCCGCCGCCGAGCATTCCTCTTTGACTGAAAACGCGGGCGGATCCATCGGGATGCTCTCCGGTCCCGCTGATAACGACGGCAGCACGGTGGAGTTCCTTCAACGGACGGCACTCGGTGCCCAGATGAGCAGCGACAGGATCCTGGAGATCACGCGGAAGACAAAAAGCAGTGTCAACTACCCGGCTTCGCAACTCGGGAACAGCCTGAACCTCGTCTCCCGCCTGATCGCAGGGGGGCTTCCCACGCGCGTTTACTACGTGTCGCAGGGAGGGTTCGACACGCACGCCAACCAACTTCCGGCGCATGAGCGACTCATGACGGACCTCAACGCAGCCATTTCAGCGTTCGTGGCAGACCTCAAGGCCCAGGGGAATTTCAACAGGGTCCTCATGCTTTCGTTCAGCGAATTCGGAAGGCGTGTTTCAGAGAATGCGAGCGGCGGCACCGATCACGGAGCGGCGGCCCCGCTCTTCGTTCTTGGCGGGGGAGTCAAGCCGGGGCTCTATGGGAATTATCCCAGCCTGACCGACCTGCACGACGGCGATCTGAAGTTCAACACCGACTTCCGCTCTGTCTACGCCACCGCTCTGGAAAACTGGCTCGGCGCTCCCAGCGAGATTGTCCTGGGGAAGAAATATCCCCTGCTGCCGTTTATTTGACGGTGAAGGCTGTTGGGCTGGCGGTGATCGCCACTCTGCGCCTTTCAGCGCCTCCCTTGGCGCCGCCAGGGGCCCATTCCCCAATTCATTTTTTAACTTTCTAACCTTTTACCCTCCGCCATCCTTTCCCCATGCTTCATGTTGTCCTGATCGAGCCGGAGATTCCGCAGAACACCGGGAATATCGCCCGTCTCTGCGTTGCCGCCGGGGCCAGGCTTCATCTTGTCGGGCCACTCGGATTCTCCCTTGATGAGAAGCATGTTCGCCGTTCCGGAATGGATTATTGGGACCGACTTGACCTGAGGACCTGGAAGAGTTTTCCGGAGATGCAGGAGGCTCATCCCGAGGGGCGATTCTGGTTTCTGAGCAGCAAGGTCGAGAAATCCTACTGGGATGAGTCGTTCCGTGACGGGGACTTTCTGGTCTTTGGCCGCGAGAGCAAAGGACTTCCGGCCAGTCTGCTGTCGGCCAATCCCGACCGCTCTCTGACGATTCCCATGAGCGAGGGGACGCGGAGCCTTAATCTTGCGACTTCCGCCGGGATCGTTCTCTACGAGGCCCTTCGTCAGTTGAATCTCGCCGCGAAGCCGAACCACTGATTCCCTTCCGGATATGTCCCAGTCACCTGTCATCGAAACACGCGATCTGACCAAGGTCTTCCGCACTTACCGGAAGGAGGCGGGGCTGATGGGGGCGTTCCGCGGGCTTTTTCACCGTGAGTATACCGAGACCAAGGCAGCCGACTCGGTGAGTTTCTCTGTCGGGGAGGGTGAGTTCGTGGGGTTCCTGGGACCCAACGGTGCCGGAAAGACGACGGTCCTCAAGATGCTCTCGGGACTCCTTCAGCCCTCATCGGGGAGCGCCTCGGTCCTGGGATACAATCCCGCGAAGCGTCCGACAGAGTTGAAGCGCCGGTTCGCCCTGCTGATGGGGCAGAAGAACGCCCTCTGGTGGGATCTGCCGGCACGCGAGTCACTTGAACTGAACCGGGCGATCTACGGAATCGGAAGAGCGGAATTCGAAGCCACGGTCGGGGAGCTTTCTGAGTTGCTTGATGTCCGGGACAAGATGGGCGTCATGGTCAGGGAACTGAGTCTGGGTGAGCGGATGAAGATGGAGTTGATCGCCGCGCTGATGCACCGTCCGAAGGTTCTCTTTCTGGATGAGCCGACGATCGGTCTCGACGTGATGAGCCAGAAAAAGGTCCGGGAATTCCTCAGGGAATACAACCGCCGGCACAAGGTCGTGACACTCCTGACCAGTCACTACATGCAGGATATCGAGGAACTCTGCGAGCGGGTCATCCTGATCGATCACGGGAGGATCTTCTTCGACGGATCGCTGGAGGAAGTGGTCGGTCGCTTCACCTCGACCAAGATCATCGAGGCCGATTTCAGTGCTCCCTTGCCCGAGGGCTTCACGCCGCCCGGCGTGGTCCTGGAGCGAAGTCCCCTTTCGATCAGGGTGGAGGTGCCCCGCGCCGAGGTTCCCAAGGCCTGCACGGCTCTTCTCTCGGGAGGTCAGGTAATCGACCTCTCGGTGCAGGAGGTTCCGATCGAGGAGGTCATCCGAAGGGTCTTTGG
>JBEAOJ010000316.1:0-6821 GCA_041164985.1 Verrucomicrobiota bacterium
GACCAACAGGGGATGAAGCTCCCCCGAGCGCTCCGCCTCCGCGTGCCATGCGAGCAGGCGCTCCATCTTGCGCGGGGTTTCAGCCGGGCTGGAGGTCTCGAGGACCGCTCCCGTTGGCTCCCCCGATTCATTAACCACGGCTACTTTATTGGGAACCCTCTTATACTCTCCCCTGAGTTGGTGATCCTCACCATCCTTGGCCGAATGTTGAAGAAGCACTATGTGCAGTTGCCGCAGATGCTCCTCACTCACCTTGAGGGAATTCCACGAGTCCAAGACCAGATGGATCGCGTCGGCATATCCCGCCACATCCTGCTTATCCTTGCTGGAAAGAGGCGTCTTCTCGGGATCCGCAAGCAGGGTGGCTACCTCCTGATCCGAGATGGTGGACCCAGCGATTCTTGTGGAGGCGCCGATGCTCGCGATGGTGGCTAGCCGGCGCATCTGCTCCAGGGACTCAGATGAGTGGCTCCGAAGGGTGAGTGAATGGGCGCCCCATCGCCCACGGAATTCCTCAATCTCCGCAATGAGCCTGAGCATCTCCGGCGAAATCTCTGGAATCAGTGCAGACATGCGTGAACCAAGACTAACCATTTCAAATATCCATTTCAACCCATTTATCGGGATTCAGTTCTTAGAGTGCTTTAGGGCCTGTTAAGACTAAAAGGCAGGTGGCGGTGCCAGGAGTTTTACTGCCAGGCGAGGCGCATAAGAGAGGCAATACCCCTGCGGTCTTGACTCTCTTGGGCAACAAAGCATGGCGGCAAAAGAACGGCACCCTAAAGGCGAGGGTTGCTGAGGCGCAGGGCCAGCGTTGCTCATTCGGTCGTGTAGTGCTGTGACTACACTCCCTCTTTCGCGCCTTGTCCTGCACCTCATCTCCTCCTCGCGCCATCCCGCCATTTTAGTCTTAACAGGCCCTAGATCACCGACGCGCGGTGCAGGTTTCGCGCAGGATGGCGTAGAGTCGGGAGAGGATCCCCCGGGCCATCTGCGAGGATTCACGGGTGTATTGCCTCGATGTGGATCTCGACGCATGGTTTGAGGATCTTTTCAGGGCAGCCCACTGCCAGAGTTCGTCGGTGGATCGGATCGCTGTCTTGGTGGTGGTTTTCATGGAGTGCATGGTGAGGGTTCAGTAATGGTTCAGTTCGGGAGATGGGTGCGGATCAGGGCGCGGAAGACTCCCTGGATCACCAGTTCCCGAGCGGGGATGAGATCGGGATAGAGGGGATTCTCGGCGCGAAGAAAGGGCATCCCCTTATCGATCAGATAACGCTTGAGAGTGACATCGCCGTCGATCAGGGCCGCGACGATGTCCCTGTTCCTTGGTTCAGCGTGTTCCAGAATCACGACATCCCGTTCGAGGATACCGGCACCGATCATGGAATCTCCCCTCACCTCCAGGGCGAATGTCCGGGCATTGCGCGGAAGGCGGATCGACTCGGGATCGACCGTGATGCAGCGGTCGGACTGCTGCTCCTGACCTTCGGGAATGCCGGCCGGTATCATGCCGTAGAGGGGAACTTCCAGGAGTTTGGAGCGGGGGGTGAAATCCTTCAGGATGATATTGCGCGAACGGCCCGACTCCCTGCGGATGACCCCCTTCTTTTCCAGAAGATCAAGATGGCTGGCCACCGTGGCCGGCGAGGTGAAACCGAACCTTGCCATGATCTCGCGGACCGACGGCACGGCCCCGCGTTCCTCCGCGCATTCGCGGATGAATGAGAGGATTTCACTCTGTCGCTCAGTTAGATCCAGACTCAGATTCATATGCCGTACATCTGTTCGGTATATGAATCAAAGAGGTCCGACAAGCAGTTTTTTTGGCCGCATCTGAATACCTTCTCTCGGCCCATAAATTTTAGAGCACTTTGCGTTTAATCTGATGCTCTTGATTTAAGCATTTCACGCAACGGACGCAACGGACGCAAAGAGGAGCGGAAGGAGACTGATCTGCCTAACGCGCGCAAACGATTACTGCCTCACGTTCTTGTAAAATGCGCTTGTGAATTTATCCATAAGAACGGGATGCATCACGCTGCTTTACTCCTGAAGACAACTCTTCCTCTGAACTCCCTTGGCGACCTTGTAGGCCTTTGCGTGAAACTGATTCCGTTTCTTTTCCGAAACATTTCCACACTCTCAATGCCCGGGTTCAATCCCAAGACTCACAACCCCATCGACTCGATGGGATTGAAGTCCGAGGCGTGGTACGAACTCCTCACCAGCGGGCCGCTCGCCACATGGGTGAATCCCTTCTTGCGGGCGATCTCCCCGTAGAGATCGAAGGTCTCTGGCGTGATGTATTCAACCACCGGGAGGTGCTGGGGACTGGGTCGTAGGTACTGTCCCATCGTCAGGACCCCGACATTCGATTCACGCAGATCATCCATCGCCTGGAAGATCTCGTTCTCCGTCTCACCGAGACCGAGCATGATGCCACTCTTGGTGACCATCTTCTGACCCTTGGACTCCGCGAGATCGCGGGCGCGCTTGAGGAAGTCGAGGGAGAGCCGGTACTTCGCACGGGAGCGGACCATCGGGGTGAGGCGCTCGACGGTCTCGAGGTTGTGGTTGAAGATATGGGGCGCCGCATCGACGACTGTTTGAAGGGAGGAGTCCTTGCCGTTGAAGTCGGGGGTCAGGATCTCGATGATGATCGAGGCATCCATGTCACGGATCGCCTGAATGGTGCGCGCGAAGTGCTCGGCGCCGCCATCGGGGATATCATCGCGCGCGACGGCGGTGATGACAACGTGCTTGAGTTTCATGCGGCGCACGGCCTCGGCGACGCGCTCTGGCTCATCGTGCTCGAGCGGGAAGGGCTTGGCCGTGTCGACGGCGCAGAATCCGCAGGCACGGGTGCAACGGTCGCCCGCGATCATCATGGTGGCGGTTCCGCCGCTCCAGCACTCCCAACGGTTGGGGCACTGGGCGCTTTCGCAGACGGTGTGGAGGCGAAGATCGGAGATCATCGCCTTGGTGGAGAAGAAAACGGGATTCGACGGCAGGCGAACCTTGATCCAGTCGGGCTTGCGCTCCTGATGGAGTGCGGGGTCGATCTTCGGAGTGGCCATGGTTGGAGAGATTAAACCCGAACTCCGAAGATGAAAGAGATTAGTTGGCGCAAGGTGCTGGCCGATAGGAGTTGCGGAGACCCGAGGGCGTATCGATTGATACAGGCGAGGATCGACAAGACTTCTTCGCGGTCAGCAGATTATGTCAAAGCGCTCTGCTCAACTTCGGAGTTCGGGTTAAAGGAGTGGGAACGGTTAAGGAAGCGCTGAATCAGCGGTTCCTTACGGGAGGGAACGCGGCAGCAAGGGTTGCGCGGCGATTTTTGCCACCTCGGCGGGAATTCCCTGCCCCTCGATCAACCCTCTCGCGGCGTAAAAATCCGCCAGGTCAAATGACTTCGAACAGACAGCCTTCCACTGGAGCAGGAGGGTTCGATCCAACTTGTCGATCAGGGGGCGTATCTCATCCGGCAGGCTTTTCGGAGGTGTGGAGGGCCGGGGGAGACCGCTTGCCCATCCCATGATCATCTCCTCCTGAAGCCGGCATGAGGCCGCGATCTGGGGTTTGAAAAAGCAGGAAACCTCCTCGGGAGTCAAACCGATCTTCCTCCCCTCTTGCTTGAGATCAGCCAACACTTTGGCCTCGCGCGCCAGATCACGAACCTTGGCATGATTGCAGAACTTGGACCAAGCCACCTCACGGGAGAGTAAAAGCCGGGCCACGATGGAGTTCACCAACTCTTCCTCCGGTCTGGCCAAAGCGGCGGACTCGTCCCACCGAAACGCTGCTTGAGAAAAGACGGGCCCTGCAAGCAGGAGGAGGAACGCTATCAGTAAAAAAATCCGCATGGCGATTGCTCCCATCGGGCACATTCAGCGTTGGCCGGGGAGATTCCCGTAGGAGCCCCGGTTGGCCAGGGCGCGGTGCAAGGTGATCTGGTCGGCCTGTTCCACACCCCCTCCGGCGGGAAGTCCCTGGGCGATACGGGTCACATGAACCCCGGTCGTAGCCAGCATCTCGGCAAGATAATGGGAGGTCGCCTCCCCCTCCACGTCGGCACCGAGAGCCAGGATCACCTCGGAGGGGCGCTCCTGACCGACTCGTTCGATGAGTTCGGCAATCCGAAGCTGCTCCGGACCGACTCCGTCAAGTGGGGAAAGCTTCCCCCCGAGCGCATGGTAGCGACCCCGGAAGACACCGGTCCGCTCGAGCGGCAGGATGTCGGTGGCCGTCTCGACGATGCAGAGCTCGCGTCCGGCGCGGGCCTCGTCACAGCAGAGGGAGCACTCCTCCGCCTCGGCGAAAAATCCGCAGAGACGGCAGGTCCTCAAAGTCTCACGGGCCGTGGTGATGGCGGAGACCAACTGGTCGGGCTTGGCATCCGGGGAACGGAGCATCCAGAGAGCGATCCGCTCGGCACTGCGGGGCCCGATCCCGGGAAGCCGTCGGAACTGCCGCACCAGCTCACGGAAAGAATCGGGATAGTCGAGGGGCATGGAATCGGGAGGCTGTTAGCGGTTTAGGCTGTAGGCTGTTAGGTAAGAATGAAAGAAGCCGAAGGAAGGATGAAACCCGAAACTTGAAACCTGAAAAAGTATGAATCAGGGACGATGGTGAGCTGCGATCAGCGGGTGAAATTTCAGCCTTCAGCCTTCAGCCTTTAGCCTACTCAGGTCTCAGGTCTCAAGTTTCATCCCTCTCCTCCCCCTCAGACCGCCTCCGCAAGCAGTGCCTGCTCGGGGGTGGGTTCGTCCTCGCCGCGGCGGGCGCGTTCGACACGCTCCAGATAATGGTCGAGTGCCCTGTCGGGGATGCCGGCGATGCGTGCCGAGGCGAAGGCCTTGATGGCCTCCTCCCATTTGCGCTCACGGAAGAGAATGACTCCCTTCCAGAACTGGTCACGGCTCCGTTCCCTCTCGGGAGAGAGGGTGTTCTTGGGAGCCAGGAACTCGTAGAGCTCGACACGACGTCGGCTGCCCGCCCTCTGCAGGAGATCGATCGGGCGTCCCTCGAAGGTCTCCGAGGCCATCTCGTAGGTGAGCGGGCCGCTGAGAATGCGGCAACCGTACTGGGCGCATGCGGCGGAGAGATGCCTGGCAAACTCGACGACCGGGCCCGAGACGCTGTAGCGGCCGACAAGCGCACCGCCGAAGGCTGCGGCGACCATGGAACCGGAGTTCACGCCGATGCGGAAATCGAGGCGTTTCTGCCAGCGCCTGTCGCACTCGCGGTTGAGTTCCTCAAGCCGGGAGACGAGGTCGACCGCCGCACGGGCCGCCTTGGAGGCATGATTGGGAGCACCTTCGGCGGGCAGCGGCGCGCCGAAGACGACTCGGATGCTCTCGCCGGAGCACTCGTCGAGGTAGCCCCCCACATCGACCAGGAAATCCGAGGCGGCGCGGAGGTAGAGATTCATCAGGGCCACGTAATCCGCGGGACGCAGCACCTCCATGAGCTCGACGTGGTTGTGAACGGTGCAGACGAGCACCGAGGCCTCGTGCAGTTCACCGGGAAAATCGACAGGCATCGGACCGTCGACCAGGCGGCGGAAGATCTCGGGACGGAGGCGCTGTCCGAAGAGCCGCCTCAGGACGGGCTCGCGGGAGCCGGCATGCGTTTGGCGGAAGAGCACGATCGCAATGAAACCGAGAAGCAGAGCGGCGATTCCGGAGGCGGGATTCAGGTACGCACCGTAAAGCGATGCAACGAGGGAGGCCCCCAGCATGAGCAGCGCGGCGCAGAGCGAGATGAACGAGAGCTCGCGCAGGCTGGCGCGAAGCGCGACCCAGACGACGCCAAGAGCGAGAAAGAGCGTCGCCAGAATCGGCACATAGGCGGCGGTGAGAGGAAGCGCCGCGCCCCGGATCAGGTTCCTCCAAGGGGCCCCCGCGGCCTCGTAGGCTCCGGCAAGGCCCAGCAACCCCAGCACAAGGAGGATCGGAACCGCGAGCAGAAGGTAGGATTTGAGCTGCCTCATTTCAGGGAGGAAGTTGCGTGCTTGGGGAAAATTGGGAACCTGTTCTGGATCACGGAATGCAAGGTTTCCACCAAGGGTATCGGTAATCAAGCTTCCCCTGCGAAGGAGAGACTACCTAAGAGCGGTTTTAGAAAAGGTGTAGCCACAAGATGCACACGTAACGGATGCGAAGTAACGGCTGGGCCGGCCAAAAACACAAGAGGGATGAAGGAAGGGATCACCAGACCATTTGGTAGTGAAATGTTTTGGCAGACGGATTGTTTGATCACACTTTCAGAAGATTGAGTCCCTCTAAGTTAAGAATTCATAGGGATGCGCTTTGATGAAGCCCCGGCGGATATTTTACCTGTGCCTCTTGTGCATCTTGTGGCCATTTCTCAACTTAATATGCGCTGCGGCGGTTCGTTAACGTCGTGATCGTCCGGGCCGGGGGCCCGACCGCGACTTAAGGAGGTTGCCTGCAAGCTTGAAGAGCCCCGTGCCGAATCCGCCCCATCCGGCACCCGAATCAAGGACGGAGAGGATCACCGCCTCCACTTCCCCGAGTGAACGGAACCGCCTCGCGGGATCGGGGTCGAGCATCCGGATGAGGAGCCGTTTTACGGCGGGTGAGAAGGGGCCTTCGGGGAAGCGGGCCGGCTTAGCCTTGAGGAGGCGAAGTTCCTGAATGGAAAGCCCCTCCGTTCCGTAGGGAGCGGATCCCGTCACGGCCAGGTAGAGGCATCCTCCGAGACTGTAGATGTCGCTCCGTTCATCACCGCGGAATCCCGCGAGCATTTCGCGAGCCACGTAATCGGGCGTGGCGAGCAGGTGGGGTTGGGCG